>JANWWQ010000028.1 GCA_025055635.1 Flavobacteriales bacterium | reverse complement strand
CGTGAGGCAGGATTGAGTTCGGCTTTATTAAAATCAAAGAAAACATTCTTCAATATGATGCTTTCCTGTGTTTCTATAGGACTTAGGTGCACAGTGCGCAAAAAAGGTTGATCGGCAGTAGCCACTTGAGCCAGCTCAAAGTGATCTGAATAAAATAGGTAGCCGGGAGCTGAGGCCGTCAAAGCATAATTACGAAACAGAGGCAGGCATACAAGAAAGGATCCTGTGAGAGGATCGGAAGTAGCAGCGGCCACCACTTGGTGGGTGCTTAAATCGGTGAGTTCAAAACGGGCCTCTACGGGTCGCCCTGTTTTTTTATCTGTGATAATGCCTTTAAAGTAAGTTACAGGTTCAGGAGCCAAGAGGGAAGGGAGTTCAAAGCGGTACAAATCGTAATCGCCAAATCCTTCACCTTTATCAGAGGCAAAATAGGCCCAGCGGCCATCAGCCGTTACTATCAGACTCCGTTCATCAGCCGGAGAATTGATAGGATAGCCCAAGTTGCGGGGCTTGCTCCAGGACCCGTCTGGTAATCTCCGGCTGACAAAAAAATCCTGACCACCCAGGCCTGGATGATAATCCGATGCAAAATATAGAGTTTTGTTATCGGGATGGATGAAGGGTGAATTCTCTTCGCCGGGGGTGTTTATCACTGGCCCTAAGTTGACGGGCTTTGACCAGGAACCGTCGGGTTGAAGTTCCGAGTAGTAAATATCACTTTTCCCATAGCCACCCGGAGCATTACTCACAAAGTAAAGCGTTTTGCCATCTGAAGCGAAAGAAGGTTGACTTTCCCAATGGGAAGTATTCACAGGGGGGCCCAGGTTTTTGGGTTCGGACCACCCATTGCCCACGCGTTTACTCCAGTAGATATCGCAACGACCCAAGCCGTCTTTGCGATTACAGGCGGTAAAAAACATGTAGCGGCCGTCTGGCGATAGGGCCTGGGAGCCTTCATTGCACGGCGTATTAAGCGGTGGCCCGAGATTGCGGGCCCGCTTCCATAGGCCGTTTTGGGATTCGCTTACAAAAAAATCCTCCGACCATTTATCCGTAAGGATTGGGCAGCCTGCTTTATCGGCCGGCACCAGACGGGTAAAAACCAACAGGCTTTCATCAGCGGTGAGAGAAGGCTGATACTCTGCCGCCGCCGTATTCACCTGGTCTCCGAGGTTTTCGGGCCTGAAGTCTACCGGCTGGCGCATAATTGAGTCAGCAATCATGACCGCACGAAGAGCTCCTCTCACTTCGGGATTACGAAGCGTGTCCTTATCGCGGGCATAGTGCAGGTAATTTTCATAATAACGCGCCGCTTCGGCAAAGTGACCCAAACGGCGTTCTAGGTTGGCTACTACAAAGTGTATTTTAGGAAATAAATCTGGTTTCAATTCAATGGCTTGTTTATAGTAAATGAGGGCCTTTGCAGTTTGTTTTTTGTCGGCCATCACGTCACCCAAAAGAAGATATGCTTCCACAAAACGAGGATCTTCCTGGATGGCTTTAAGAAACTGCTGTTCGGCGTCATCCAAGCGGCCATTTTGGTAATAGGTACGTCCATCCTCAAAACATCGGAGAGCCTTTTTATTGTTGGAACTCAGGTTTCTAAAGGACTGTGCCTGCAAGCCCCATGGTAATAAACTTACTGCGCTAAAAAGAAATGTTGTAATTATTAAATTCATAGTAATTATTAAATTTATACTATCCTAAATTTAATCAAAGAAAATGCCATAAGCTTTTGCTGAAAAAGTGATGCGAAATAACTGCCTTTCACGTTCCTTGTTTAAGAAAGTCCTTAATGAGTTCATTGCGTTGTTTGGAAATAATTCTATTGAAATATGATTCATTACTTAAATATAATAGTGAAAGTCTGAAAAATAATTTTCAAATGACTACGACTTTCAGTTTCACGAAATTTTATTAAGTTAAACTCAATCAAAAAAAGGAACATTTTGCTGAAATTCTATACATTCCACTAATGATTAAATAAGTAAGTCAATCAAATCCTGGCGGGCAATAAATTATTATGAATAATAATCATTTTTATTGATATAAAAACGAATTGGGATGGAAGTTAGAAATTAGTCTTTCAATTTTTTTTATCTTGTTTTTAAATTAACCATTTTAATTGGACTGTAAAATGGCGAAGCGGCTCTGGGCGGCCAGGTCGTAAGGCATACACCCTGTTGGTGATATTTTTCACGATAAAGCCCACTCGGATCTTATCATTAATCTGATAGCCACAGCGCACGTCAAAGACCCAATCGCCTTTTTGGTGTCTTTCTAAATATCGTTGAAAGGTATTACGCCCTCCATCAATGACATTCAATGCCACTAAGAAGAGCGCAGGGGCTTTTTCAGGGAGGCTGGTGTAATAAGTGGAAAGTCCAAGGGAGAAGTTTCTGTATTCGGCTTCCAAATCACTGCGCACAAGGTGTCGTGAGCGGAAAAGCAAGATTTTGTTTTGCTCTTCATCGGTGGTGATTCGCTTGTTCATGTAGTGGACAGCGTCCCGCAGGACGGCTTTAACACTTTTATTTGTGTTGACAGAGTCCAAATTGGCAGGCCAGTGGTACATATATCCTCCCTGAAGGGTTAGCGAAACGGGTCCTAAACGGCCATCGGCACGGAGGCTCATCTCATAGCCGGTTATTCGGGCATTGTCCACGTTGAAGGGTTTAAGTCCCAGAACCCAGGAACCCTGATTGGGGAAGATGGGTTTTCCAAATTCATCTTTATTGGGATAAAAGCCGGCGCGGTATTCCACGAAGTTTTGGTATTCCTGCCAGAACAAAGCTAGGTCAAGCAGGGCCTTCCATTGGTTGATGTTTATAGCCTGCATAAGGCCCCATTCGGCGCTCCAAGCTTTTTCAGTTTGGAGGTGGGGGTTTGGGAATATAAATATACCAGCGGTGAACTCTTGCTGCAAGAAGCGCTCTCCGATACTGGGCAATCTGTAGGCCTGTCCCCAGGAGGCCCGAAAGAAAGTGCTGCGGCTGGCCTTAAAATTTATTCCTGTGCGGAAGATGGGGTCTGTGGCTGAGAAATATTTATCTATTTTGTTGAATTCATAACGGATACCACCAATGAGGCTCATTCTTGAGACGGGCTGGCCTTCCACCTGTAAATAGGCTGCTGCCGAGTAACTGAGGCGGGTGCCGGGATACAGATTGGATCGGTTGGTACTGAACGAGAAAGGCAATCCCGTTGAGACAACCAAGCGTTCGCTCCAAATCCTTCTCTGATACCTCAGATCGGCGGAGAAACTATGACTGGAAGCGTTGGGGTCTGAACCATTTCCTCGGCGAAAGATGTGAAGCCATCGGGAGTAAATTCTGAAAAAATGCCCTTTGGCATCGGTAAACTGGAGATGAGGGTCCAGCGTGAAACGCCAATATCTATCGGCCGAGCCCTGAGCCTGGAAAAAGATGCTGCTATCCATGTCTTTGGAAATAAAGAAACGGTCGCTGCTTTCTTGCATAGCCAGCCCATTCAGTCCATAAGTGAATCCCGGATTTTTCCGGTGGGTCAGCCGGGTTTTGAAAAAGCCTCTGATGCGCATTTCATCCGCGGTTTCCAGATAGCTGTTAATTTGTGTGAAGTTGCCACCGGCCGCATAACTAAGGCGTCCCAGTCGACGCTGATGGTTTAAGTTAATCATAGTGAAGAAGGGGGGGGCGCCATCCCACCAGCGCAGGTAATGCGCCGGAGGGTTACTATATACTCCACTGTTAAGGCTGACTGTGGTACGGCCTTTTTCCTCCGTGGGCCAATCAGTGATGATATTGATCACCCCGTTCATGGCCGAAGAGCCGTAGGCCACAGACGATGCGCCTTTGATCACCTCCACCTGTCGGATATTCTCCACAGGGGCCAGTTTGCTCTGAATATCTGCCAGATCACCACTAGTGAAACCCAGACCATCCACAAGGACAGCGGTGCGGGCCCCAACGCCGTAAGAAAAAGAACTTCCTCCACGGATGGAAATCTGATTGTCCTGAACCAGAACGCCGGAGGTCCGGCTCACCACTTCCCCTATATCGTTGGAGTTTGTATGGCTTATTTGCTTGGCGGGAATCACTTCCATACTTACGGTTTCCTGGGCAATATTCTTTTCATAGAGGCTGGAAGTTATGACTACCAGATTGAGGTTATGCGTGGAAGGTTTTAAAAAAATTGTGATGGTATCTTGTTGGCCGGCTATTACAGTAGTAGATAGGGTGTAGGTTTCATAACCCAAGAAACGAAAGCGAATTGTGTATGGACCCGGAGTGAGGTGGAGCGTAAATCTACCTCCTGCGTCCGTAAGGGTACCAGTGTTCTTGTATAATATAGCCACTCCCGGAAGGAAGTGTCCGGTATTGGCATCGCGCACGAGGCCGGAGATCTCTCCGCTTTGAGCCCCTAAATGGGAGGGGGCTATTATTTTTATAAATAAAAAGGCAACCCCGATTATCAATTGACTGCAATGGGCTGAGAGAAAACCCATTGCCCGGATATTTACCTGTGTGCGGGGCAATCAGGCTACGCTGATGATCAGGTTTTCCCCTTCTTCTGTGACGGGATATCGAAGCAGAGGCTGTTTGGCAGGGCCTTTTAGCACACTACCGTCGGGAGCGAAACGGCTACCATGAAGCACACATGTGAAGCCCTCTGGAGTCCGGTTGAGCTTACCGTTCATATGGGTGCATCGCAGCAACACGGCTTCGTAGCTACCTGCGGCCGTGCGGCGAACGAAGATGTCCCGAGGCAAACCTTGGGCAGAAATGACCGAGCCTTCGGCTGCTACGGCCGAGCGTGGAATGGTAAGCTTACCATTCACAACCGTATAGCCGCTGGGACTTCCTGAAGCGCTCCTACAGCCCTCCAAACTTTCTATGGCTACCCCTGACAGAACGGCCCCGCAGACACCACAGGTGACCTTCAAAAAATCACGTCTACTGGTAAAATGGCTCATTGGTGGTGCAAATTATTCAGGGCTAAAATATGAAATTCTTATGACCCTAAATTCTCCATCGTTGTGGTGAATAATAATCTGAATAAATTATCGGGAAGGGCTGGTACAGGCAAATGCTATTTATTTTACATTGGACGCATGAAAGCCTACCACGACCTCCTTAAAACCATTCTGGACAAAGGCGTCTTTAAGCCGGATCGTACCGGTACGGGCACCTATTCCATTTTTGGTTATCAGATGCGTTTTGATTTAGAAGAGGGCTTCCCTTTGGTCACAACAAAAAAAGTCCATTTCAAATCGGTGGTGTATGAGATGCTTTGGTTTTTGAGGGGAGAAACGAATGTAGGCTACCTGCGCCAGCACGGCGTGACCATTTGGGATGAATGGGCCGATGAGAATGGCGATTTGGGCCCTGTGTACGGGAAACAGTGGCGCCGGTGGGAAGCTCCGGACGGACGTGTGATTGACCAGATTCAATCCGTGGTGGATGAAATTAGGCGCAATCCCAACTCCCGACGGTTGATAGTCTCGGCCTGGAATCCGGCCGATTTGCCGCGGATGGCTTTGCCCCCTTGCCATACACTGTTTCAGTTTTATGTCCTTGGGGATCGGTTGAGTTGCCAGCTCTATCAGCGCAGTGCGGATGTGTTTCTGGGCGTTCCATTCAACATTGCCGGATATGCCTTGCTCACCATGATGATGGCCCAGGTGACGGGGTATCGTCCCGGCGAGTTTATTCATACTTTAGGTGATGCCCACTTGTACATCAACCATGTTGAACAGGCGCGTCTGCAGCTTAGCAGGGAGCCACGGCCTTTGCCCCGCGTGCGGCTCAATCCATCTGTAAAAAACATTTTTGATTTCAAGTATGAGGACATTGAACTGCTGGATTACCATCCCCATCCGCCAATCAAGGCCGACGTGGCCGTGTGAAATTTTTAAAAAGGGCTATGGGGGTATAAATGAAATGAAAATTTTTTGGCAAACTGGTTTTAAAAGTCCTTGGTCCTGTAATTTGACTTTTTGAGGTCACAGCCAGGTTATCAATAATTTCGGAACAAGTTCCAGGTTTTTCATAACGTTATTTCTCGGCCGCTTATGAATTACCTAGCCCATGCATTGATGACACCTCCTGGTGATGCTATGTTGTTGGCCGGCCATGTGTTAGGGGATTATTTCAAGGGCCGACCTTCGGAGTCATTTCCCCTAGGTTTGCGGAAAGCTATTTGGCTTCATAGGCAGGTAGATGCTTTCAGTGATAGCCATCCGGCTCATAAAAGGATCAGGGAGGTCCTGCAGAATACGGGTAGGTTCCGGGGTATATTTACGGATGTGCTAGTGGATCACCTGCTGGTCAGCGATACTAGGTTGTTTCCCTTTAGAAGTGATTTTCTCCGTTTTATCCAGAGCCTTAGGCAAGTTTTGCGTGTGCTGGAGCCTTATGTACCGCCTGCCCGGCGGAATCATTTTTTACACATCTGTGCTCGGGGCTGGTTGGAGGCCTATAGGGATGAAGAGCAGTTTCGGGAAATTATCAGAAGGTTGTGTGGCAGGTTTGGGATTAATAAGGATCAGAAGGCATATTGGGATTTAATATTACAGAGCACGGAGGAATGCAGGGAGCTTGCTTGGAGTTTGTTCACTGAGGGCAGAGAATTTGTTAATCATTTGTTATTTAAGGACTTTTAAAACTTTTATTGGGAAAATGCCGCTACTTTGGCGGCGTCAAATGCGCTTCAATTTTAGTGACCACCTGATAATTGTATTAGGTTTTTTTAGCCTGAGCATATGGCCAACTATCCATGGTCAAAACAATATCACCGGTCTTTCTGGGCTGGAGGATCAGGCCCGCTGCGATGAATCGCTGGATGAGCTGATACCAGCCGACGAAGTCTATCAATGGTGGGATACGGGGGTGGTCCATGCCAGCGCGGGTTTATCCCTGGAGCAATTGGCTGAAAAAAGATTGCGCCTGGTCTACAATCGCACCTGTGACTTTGTTTTTCCAGTAGATAATCCTCGTATCACCAGTGAATTCGGGCGCCGGTGGCGAAGAATGCACAAGGGTATTGATATAGACCTGGAGACGGGTCAACCTGTGTATGCAGCCTTTGAGGGAAAAATTCGGTACGCGCGCTACCATAAGTCCTATGGTAATGTGGTCATTATTCGCCATCCCAATGGTTTGGAAACTTATTATGCCCATCTCTCGGAAATCAAAGTAAAACCTGGGGATTATGTGCAGCCGGGTACGGTGATTGGTTTGGGCGGGAATACGGGCCGCTCTCGGGGCGATCATTTACATTTTGAGATACGGTACTTAGGGGTTGCCCTTAATCCCTTGCACATCATCCATCCCAAAACTTTTGAGATCGTCAGTGAATCCTTTGATATTCGTACCCAAGGGAAAAAAATCAGGTTGGTACCCGTGGAGAAATACCATGTGGTGAGGCCCGGGGACACCTGGCAGAAGATTTGCCGGGAATATTGCCTTTCTCTGCCTCAACTGTTGGCTCTTAATAACCTTGAGGAGAGTGGTCCCCTCCCTTTGGATGCCCGTTTGAGGGTACAGTGAGGGATACTTTTAAAAATTTAGGTTAAACTGAGATATTGAATTCCCTGGAAACGAGGCTCAAAATAAGTTTTTGAATTAAAGTTTGGTAATAGTAAGGGAGCTGGTAAAAGTTCTGGACTAATTCTCAAATTCCCCTGAAACTGGAGCTCTTCACTAAAAAGGCTAAAACTTATAATCCTATTGTCCGAATTTTTGATATCGCGGGGGACACTAGCACTATATTGCCCCCGAGGGATCAGTGGTATGCACCACCTGCAAGGATTTGGAAATCGCACCTCCTTCTTTTGGCCGCTATAAGGTCACCCGTAGAGTTTCACTGAAAAATTTATCTGTGAAAAATTTATCGGCCTTTTTTGAGTTTGTTCCAGCTAAAGGTGAGAGAGCCGTAGAGGAGACGGCCGATGAGCGGCCCTCCGTAGATTTCCCGGCGGCGGAAGTTGGTGAGGTTACTGCCGCCAAAGCGCACTGTGGTGGTGGTAGGACCCACGTCAACCGCATAGCTAATCTGGGCATCCACAAAGTAATAAGATGGGACCTCACCGATACCGAAGGGGCTTTGCCAAAGATAGCTGTCCACCCATTGAAAACCTACATTGAAGCCCAATCCCTTGTAAATGCGGGTAGCATTTAACTGGGTGCTTACCTTGTGTTCGGGTGTGTTGAAGCCGGGAATGATTTCGCTATTGAGGCCTTCAGTGAGCAGGCGGTTATATTGATAGTTGGCATTCCAGGATAGTGTCCGGGTAATGAACCACGTGGCTCCGATACCACCTCCGATGCTGCGGACCGTTTCACGGGCGTTCACCGGTATTTGGTAGCGCTCATAGTTGCCTGTTACGATGGCGTCAAAGCCGCTTTGTTCGCCTGCCACGGCACCACCCAGGGGCCTCACCACGCGCACTTCACCGATGAAGTTGGTGTACCAGTTGTGGAAGAAGTCTGCATCGATGAAGACTTTGTTGGAAAAGAGACCGCGGTAACCCACTTCAATGGTTTTCACATTTTCAGGTCGTATTTTGTCGTAGGCGACAGTCTCAAGGAGATTGGGATTGACTTGATTGAGATTTCCTCCTACCGCATCCAGGCTGTCTAAAAAAGCTGTCACAGAGTTGAGGGTGTAGAGGTTATCAAAGCCGTTTAGGTTGCCCAGAAGCTTGATAGGTCCAAGATCTAAGCGGATGAATTGGTTTTGCAGGGTAGGGTTGCGGAAGGCCATCTGGCCGCCCAGGCGGAAGGTGTGATTGCGGTCAGCGGTATAGGAGAGGCTGAGGCGGGGAGAAAACTGGAGGGGAAAGTTTTGGTTTTTATCAAAACGGACGCTGGCTGTGATGCGCAGCTTATCGTCCCAGAATTTTTTCACAGCCTGCACGAAGCCCCCAATTTCCCAGTTGGTAATGACCTTGAAGCGGGCATTGAGGTCGGCTGAACCATCGGGCAGGGTATCGGCCCGGTTGATCAGGGTGTCGGCAAAAATGGTTCCGAAGGAGCGGGGCCTGTAAAGCCGGAAGTTAGCCCCTGCGGTGAGATTGAGCCAAAGGATCTGGGGGAAGGTGTATTGGGCATCCAGATGGTAAAGGGCCGAACGGTCTACGAAAAGGGAACCGCGCTGGAGGTTGGCGTTGCGTACAATGCTATTAACCACCGAGTCAAAAGCGGCCGTACCTGGCCTATACCAACTTGTATCGGCAGCGCGAAGGGCCTGGTTCATGGCACTATCCACCATCCAGGCGCTAGCGTCGTCGTTATAATCGTTGTTCAGGTCTCCCAAAACACTAAAGAAGGTGGATAGGTAGGCGGGTACCCAGAGGTCCCCGATGGAGGCACGGGTTACATTGATGCCCGTAAATACAATATCGTAGGAGTTGCCGGCATTTTCGCCAGTGGTGTAAAACTTCAGCAAAAGGTCGCGGTTCTGGTACTGAACTTTATGTTGCATAAAGCGGATATCCCGGATGGCGTAGCGGTTGGCGCCCTGGTAGATTGCGCTACCGTAGCCAAACTTGAATGTGTAGGAGAGCTCTGAGTTTTTATTAAAACGGTAATGGAGGGCAGCTGAGGCCTTGAGACTTTTGACATCGTTGTTAGCCAGTTGATTTTCCATGTAACCCGGGGCCACTACCTGCTTTACGTTGAGTCCACGTTCGGCCACGATGGGGTTAAACTCAATGTAGTTGTTCAAGGCCACGAAGCGGTCCCGATCCTCTTGGGAGAGAGTGCTGTCATACTGGAGTTGCTGGACGATATTGCTGAGATTCACGTTGGCCGTTAGGTCTCCGTAGCGATTGGCCACAGGATCGTCAGCTATCCAGTCGCGCATGGTAAGGTAGGAGCCCGTGATTTTGAAGGCGAGACGTTGTTTTTTATCCACCGTTTGGGCATAGCGAAAGTTGGCTTCCAAACGACGGCGTTCGCCGGCTTTGAGTTCTACATCCAGGCCCTGGTAATCGTAGGGATTCTTAGAGATCATATTAATTACGCCTTGGAAGGCGTTGGGTCCATAAAGAGCCGAAGCGGGTCCGGTGATTACTTCGGTACTGGCCAGATCCAGAGGATTGGCACCCACCAGGTTGCCCACAGGAAAGTTGAGCCCGGGCGCCTGGTTGTCCATTCCGTCTACAAATTGAACAATCCGGACGGGAGCGGTGGTATTAAAGCCCCGCATATTCACGGCTTGAAAACCAGCTGAAGAGGTATTGATATCCACACCCCTGAGGTTGCGCAGGTTTTCGTAAAAATTTCCTGAAGGAGCGGATATGATGGCCTCGGTGTTTAACTTTTGAATGGAAACGGGGGCTTCCATCACGCTTTCAGAAATGCGGGAACCGGTGACCACCACCTCTCCCGCCATTATGGACATAGGTTCCAGGATGAAGTCCACTGTGGTCGTACCGGCCGTCACTTGTTTTTCCTGAGATTTAAAACCAACATAGGAGGCCACCAGGGTGTAAGTTTTCTGGGTTTTGAAGTCCAGCGTGAGGCGATAGCGGCCTGAGGGGTCCGTGGATGTGCCTTTTCCGGTTTCTTTCACTGTGATGTTGGCAAAGGGCAGAGGATTTTTGTCAGGGCTGGTCACCGTGCCAGACACCGTTTGTCCGGAAACAGGAAGAAGGCAAAAACTCGGGAAAAAGACGAGAAGTAAAAAGCGTTTCATAAGGCAGTGGTTCAGAATATTTTGGACAAAAATGAAACATACCCTTCATAAAAACAAAAAGCCCCAAATGAACCAACGGGGCTTAAAAATTCTGGACCGAGGAAAAGTACTTACTTAATAATATGTAGGTCGTCGCACTTTAGCTAAGTGTTTAGCCAGGCGCACCACCTGACGGGTGTAGCCGTACTCGTTGTCGTACCACACGTAAAGGGTAATGTGGTGGCCGTCCTCCGAAACGATAGTGGCTTTACTGTCAAAAATGGAAGCACAGGAATTACCCACAATGTCAGAGGATACCAGGTCGTTAGAATAGGCATATTCAATTTGCTCCACCAAATCGCCGTAGAGAGCCTCGCGACGCATCAGGTTATTGACCTCTTCAGTGGTGACGGCTTTTTTTACGCGCAACATGAGGATGGCCAGGGAGCCGTTGGGTACTGGCACCCGCACAGCGTTGCCTGTGAGCCGCCCTTTCAGATGGGGGAAAACCTTAAAGACAGCTTTGGCCGCGCCGGTTTCAGTAATCACCATGTTAAGGGCGGCTGACCGCCCTCTGCGGTAGCCTTTATGGTAATTGTCTAGAAGATTTTGGTCGTTGGTGTAGGCATGAACGGTTTCAATATGGCCTTGCTCAATGCCAAGGTGTTCGTCAATGACTTTCACTACGGGTACCACAGCGTTGGTGGTGCAAGAGGCGGCGCTCCAGATGCGGTGTTCGTCCAAATCAAAAGCCTCGTGGTTGACCCCGTATACGATGTTAGGTATATCGCCTTTGCCCGGAGCAGTGAGCAGCACCTTGTCAATGCCTTTGGCCTGGAGGTGACGAGAGAGGCCTTCGCGGTCGCGCCAGGCGCCCGTGTTGTCAATGAGCAAGGCATTTTCAATACCATACTGGGTGTAATCTATGTCTTCGGGGTTGGAGGCATCAATGATGAAAACCTGATGGCCATTGATGATAAGGGCCTTTTTTTCCGGGTCTTCTATGATGGTACCGGCGAAATGGCCGTGAATGGAGTCGTAGCGGAGCAGGGAGGCTCTTTTGAATAGGTCTTTATCGGAATAACTCCGAGCAACGATGGCGCGCAGGCGAAGCTGTAGGCCCTTGCCAGCCTGGGCAACCAGTTCGCGTGCCAGCAGCCTCCCAATACGACCAAAACCATAGAGTACCACATCTTTCGGGCGGGAATCAAAGCGGCCTTCCCCTATCAGGTGACCTAAACGGTTGTTGAGAAAATCTGTGGGATTGGCATATTGATTTTTTTCTTCCAACCATTGGGTGAGTAGTTTACCAAGATCAATGCGGGAAGGCGCCAGGGGCAAGCGTACCATTTCTTCGGCCAGGGCCACCGAGTCATGGACCGTCATACTTTTTCCGGACACATTACGCGCATAGCTATGGTGGTTGATGATTTCGCTGGCATCCTGATTGTGCAAGGGTTTGCGAAAAAGTACCAGCTCTACGCCTTTGTCGTAATATAGCGTACCTACTGCACTAATGAGACGAATGGCGGCCTTTTCAAGCTCCACCCACCGGTTCAGCTCTTCTACAAATGTTTGCTGCCCATTGGAGGCCTGCACAACCTGAGGGGTTGACATGTATGACAAAATAAATTCAAAACCTACTTAGTCTCTTTTTTGAAATATTTTATCTTGTGGAAGGCTCACCCAAGATAATTGCGGAGCACTTTGCTTCGGTGGCTCTGGCGGAGGCGTTTGAGGGCTTTTTCCTTGATTTGACGCACGCGTTCACGGGTGAGGTCAAATTTTTCTCCGATTTCATCAATGGTGAGCCCGTGATTCATCCCTATTCCAAAATACATAATAAGGATTTCCCTTTCGCGCTCAGAAAGGATGTTGAGCGTGCGTTCTATTTCCAGGCGCAGGGATTCTTTCAGGAGGGCTTCATCGGCCTTAGGGCTGTCGCGATTTTCCATAACATCGTACAGGGTGCTTTCCTCCCCTTGTACGAGGGGCTGATCCATGGACACATGGCGGCCCCCTATGAGGAAGCTATCTTTTATTTTGTCCTCTGGTAGATCCAAAAGTTGTGCTAATTCTTGTTCTGTAGGTTCGCGCTCAAACTCCTGCTCCAGTTTTGAGAAGGCTTTATTAAGTTTATTGATCGAGCCCACCTGATTGAGAGGCAAACGCACTATCCGGGAGTGTTCAGCGATAGCCTGTAGGATAGATTGTCGAATCCACCATACGGCATAGGATATGAATTTGAAGCCACGGGTTTCATCAAAACGTTGAGCGGCCTTAATTAATCCTAAATTTCCTTCATTTATCAGATCTGGTAAGCTGAGCCCCTGGTTCTGGTATTGCTTGGCCACCGAAACCACAAATCGCAGGTTGGCACGCGTTAGTTTTTCCAATGCTTTTTGGTCGCCTTGTTTGATACGCCGAGCCAACTCCACTTCCTCTTCGGCAGTTATTAATTCTTCTTTTCCAATTTCCTGGAGATATTTATCCAGGGATCTTTCCGTCCGGTTGGTAATGGATTTTGTGATTTTAAGCTGACGCATTGTCATAGGCAGGAGGAATTTTAATGAACGTTAAAACAGGCGCAAAGATAATATAAAAAATCAGGCCCCACAAGGGTTTTCACACATTTTTTTGGCAAGATTGTTGTAAAGTTGTCAGATTCCGAAGGCGTAATAAGCCTTTTCCCCGTTGGGATAAATTCCTTCAATATACACGGAGCCGTCGGAGGCAGCTAGAATATCCGCTAGGTCATTGATGGTTCTGACGGGTTTACCGTTGACTTTAGTGATGAGGAAGCCGGGTTTTACTCCTACAGCCTTGAGTTTGCCTGAACTGAGACTTACCACACGTAGGCCGCTGATGTTGCCATAAGAATTGGTGAACTCCTCCAACTGGGCGCCCAGGAGGTTGATCAGGTCATCGGAGCGGCGCAGAAGCGTGGTCTGATTGTCTTTATTTTTGAGTATAACAGGAATTTCCAAGGTTTGATCTCCGCGACTGATAGTCACTATAACTCGGTCGCCGGGACGGTAAAGGGCAATCTGCTCCTGGAGGGCAGAGAAACTGTTGACGGGGACCTGACCCACTTTACGGATAATGTCGCCTCGGCGAATCCCTGCATCTTCAGCAGCACCGCCTGGAACCAAATTATCCACATATACTCCGTTGAGGTCAGTGATGTTTTTTTCCTGGGCCAGTTCGTGGGTGATGTCTTTGAGCATGACGCCTAAAAAGGCCCGCTGTACCCGGCCAAATTCAGCCAGATCGTTAACTACCTTGCGCACGAGGTTAGAGGGGATAGCGAATGAGTAACCAGCGTAGGAGCCGGTGTTAGAAGCTATAGCTGTGTTGATGCCTACCAGCTCGCCATGCACGTTGACCAGTGCTCCCCCGCTATTACCTGGATTGACTGCTGCGTCCGTCTGTAGAAAAGATTCAATGGCCAGATCCTTGTGAATGATATCAATTCGGCGGGCTTTGGCGCTAATGATACCAGCCGTTACAGTGGAGTTAAGGTTAAAAGGATTTCCAACGGCCAGCACCCATTCCCCCACTTTCACCTCGTCGGAATTGGCAAATTTTATGAAGGGAAGCCCTTTCGCGTCTATTTTCAAAAGGGCCAAATCCGTGGAAGGATCCGTACCTACTATGGAGGCCCGGAAAGTTTTTTTATTGTTTAGGGTGACGTCAATTGTGGAAGCACCGTCCACCACGTGGTTGTTGGTCACGATATATCCGTCTTCCGAGATAATAACGCCGGATCCAGTCCCCACTATGGGCTGGGGTTGAACAAAGGGGTTACCAAAAAAGAAGTCCCGGAAAGGATCATAAGAATAGCGGGTACCTCTAACGGTTTCCACAGTCCGTATGTGGACCACAGCGTTCACAGTTTTTTCAGCAGCCGTTGTAAAGTCTATGCCCGTTTCGGGGGCCGTACTGTCATATGCGACTGCGCGGGCGGGAAGGGGGGGAGATACAAGGCCTGCTCTGGGAGTGATTTCTTTCTGATTGTCCCATAGATTACTCACCCGCAAGGCCAGCACAGTAGTGAGACTGCTAAAAACACCCACGAGTAAGTGGGTAATTACCTGACGTGTTTTCATATTAGTTATTCCGAATAAAAGTTTAAGAAAATTTTATGCCACATTTGAACTTGGAATATTTTGGATAATTATCTTCTTCTTGAATTAATAAGGCAAATGGAATTGAAATTCTGGAAATATCAGGCTACAGGAAATGATTTTTTATTGGTGGAAAATTTAGATGGTCACTTGAGGCTTGGCTCGGAAATCATCCAGCTTCTGTGTGACAGACACTTTGGCGTGGGTGCTGACGGGCTCATCATCGTTGAACGAAGGGAAGGAAACTGGCATATGCTCTACTACAACGCCGATGGTCATCTGGGGAGCTTTTGTGGTAACGGTAGCCGTGCTTTTGCCCTGCATCTCTGTAGTGAGCAGGGTGAAGAACAAGGGCGGTGGTTTTCTTATACCGCCTTTGACGGTCTACATTGGTCGCGTGTGATTTCAGCCGATTTTGTGGAGACCCGAATGCGTCCGGTCGCTGAGCCCAGTCTATTGTCACTGCCGGGGGTTTCTGGCGAGTGTTGGTTTGTGGATAGCGGTTCTCCGCACGTGGTGATTGTAGCAGATAAACATCCTTTTTGGATGAAGGATTCGGAATTTGAGGCTTTGGGAGCGCAGATCCGATGGTCAACTCTGTTTTCTCCCGGCGGGGTCAATGTGAATCTGGCCTGGAACGGGCCGGAGGGATGGTATGTGCGCACCTATGAACGGGGTGTGGAAGCGGAGACCCTCAGTTGCGGTACGGGGGTGGTAGCGGTGGCTTGTGTGGCCCGTAGTAAGGGCGTCAGCAATCGGGTGGATGTGGTGACACGAGGTGGCCACCTAATGGTTGATTTTGAAAATGCTGGACCCATTTTGAGAGGACCAGCGCGGAAAGTTTTTAAAGGTGTGTGGGCGTAGGGAGTGATTTAAGTTTCCAGCGCTTAGGAAGAGGGATAGCCTAGAATGGGTGAAGGGTACTATCCTGCTTGAGGGATGCAGAAGGCGGTCGCAGGCCCCCAGGGGTACGTCCCAAATAAAAAATTAAACATTTAGACGGGTTCCTCAAAAAAGTAAAGGCCTTCGCCGTCAAAATCCTCAAAAAGGTGCGCAAGAAGATGGGCGTCTTGCAGAAAGGCCATATTCCAAATACTCAGGGATCTTTCCTGCAGTTCACCATGGGGCCATACATGGCTGTGGGCTTGGCGCAAGCGCTGGGTAAGGTTCTGATGACGGCGGAGCCAGGCGCGTTGGGTGAGTTGTTGCAATCGGTTGATCATCTTTTCAAAATGGACCATGGTGGCTTGAGCACTGAGTTGGAGAGCCGGGTCTGCAAGGGTTGTGTATTCGGCCAATTTCTCAAGGTGGCGGCGCAGGGCTTGGACTTCTTTTTGCTGGCGGGCGGTCCAGGTTTTCTGAAGGCGAGCCAATTGGCGCAGGGAAAGGTTCTGCTGTGCCAGCAATTCGGTGGGATAAAGGCCTTTTAGTTTTGGGTAGGAGAGGAGGCGCTTTGGGAGCCATGCGGCTAAGGGGCGGAGGACAAGCGCGGGCATGGAAATACAGGCCTGGCGGAAAACGGGAGGCAACTGAAGCCAATAGTGAAATTCAGAGGGTCCTGCTATGAAGGCGGCGGTGGGTAAGAGGTATTCCTGACAAAGAGGTCGCAAGGCTGCATTAGGGCTGAGATTCCAGGGCTGGGAAAGGAGTGCTTCAATGTTTAATTTAAAATTCCCTGCTAAGAATTGCCCCTGACCGTTGCGGCGGAGGGGGAGGCGTTCAGTCTCAGTTATGTAAAAAATAGCTGGATCACGGGAACGCAGTTGAATCCGCATGTGGTGTTGTGCAAAAAAAGCTTGGCTTTCGGAGAGGCCTTTGGATACTATGCCTTGCTTGAGTTCTAGCGTCAGAATTGGAAGAAGGGCCTGTTTTAGTTCTGGGTGATCAGAGTCCAGGGTGAGGAGTCCATAGGGGAGAAACAATTCATCTAAAATGCGGAGGGTTGCTTTGGCCAACGTGGTCTCACCCGTGTAATGGTGCAAGAATATTGGAAACCACGGTTGAAGTCCTAGCGCTTGAAAGAGGGCGGGACTGGCCCTAAGATATGAGAGAAACTCTTTTAGGGGTACACGTCCTGCAGGTCCCTTGTAATCTTTTAAAATGGGCAAGGAGTGCAGGTTTCCATCGGGCAGGCGGACCTGGAAGAGCTCCTGCAGGTCATGGTCTTCGCTGGCCAGCCAGAATAGCGGAACAAAGTCGTATTGGGGAAACCATTGGCGACATTTCTGGACCAAAGCAATAGTAAAAGCTATCTTATACCAGAAAAAAAGCGGTCCTCCTAGAAACAGCGGCTGGTGGCCACATACAATGGCCCAGCAATGCGGGTGGCGGAGCCGCTCTGCCAGGGCCAAGGTAGCAGGGTTGTCTTTTTTTTGGTGTGAGAGGATGTTAAACAGCTGAGCTCTCTGAGCTTCTGTGAAGCTTTTCCTTTTTATTGCGGCTTCAATACGGGGGCGAAGGCTTTCATGGACTTCCAGAAAGGGTGCCCATCGGTCTTCGCCCTTGAGGTAACTTCTAACGGGAGGCGGCACGAAAGAGAGTTGGGCTGCCTCCACAAACCCTTTTTTCATGCCAAAGGACGGGCGTAAAGGTCGTAGGGGGCGGCGTCGGTGATTTCCACAGTCAGAAAAGTCCCAGCCGGTATAGGGTGGCCCTCTAAAAGCACTTCGTTATCTACCTCGGGAGAATCGTATTCGGTACGAGCAAAGGAATTATGGCCGTCATTGCGGTCCACAAGCACTTTTAATTTTTTACCTATTAATTGGCAATTGTGTTGTAGAGAGATGTCCTGTTGAATTTCCATCAGACGTTGGGCGCGGGCTTCTTTCACGGCGGGGGGCACGTCATCGGGCAGGCTAAAGGCGGCTGTTTGCTCCTCATGCGAATAGGTAAAAACGCCCACCCGATGGAATCGCTGTTCTTCAACAAAGCGGCACAATGTTTCGAAATGGTGGTCTTTTTCGCCCGGATAGCCGACGATGAAAGTGGTCCGAAGAGCAATATCAGGCACTTTCCGGCGAATGTGGTCTAAGAGGCGACGGGTCTTATCCCCGTTGAGGCCTCTGCGCATGGAACGCAGGATATCATCATGGATATGCTGCAAAGGAAGATCAAGGTATTTACATATTTTTGGCTGGGAGGCCATGACCTCCAGCACATCGTCCGGAAAACCGGCGGGATAGGCATAATGGAGGCGAATCCAAGCGAGGCCTTCCACTTGGCAGAGCGTGTCCAGCAGGCGGGCTAACATGCGGCGGCCGTAGAGATCCACTCCATAATAAGTACTGTCTTGTGCAATGATGATAAGCTCTTTTACACCCTTTTGAGCTAAAATAACCGCTTCGGCGTGGAGCTCTTCCAGAGGGCGTGAAACATGCCGGCCCCGCATTTTCGGGATGGAGCAAAAGCTGCAGGGACGATTGCATCCTTCTGAGATTTTCAGATAGGCATAATGGGAGGGGGTGGTGAGAAGGCGTTCGCCAATCAATTCTCGGCGATAATCGGCTTTAAGGCTTTTCAAGAGCTGGGGCAGTTCGCGTGTGCCGAACCAGGCGTCTACCTCGGGGATTTCTTCCCGCAACTCAGAACGGTAACGTTCGGAAAGGCATCCGGTCACTATGAGTTTTTGGATCAGACCCTTTTGTCGGAGCTGGGCAAATTCCAGGATGGTTTGTATGCTCTCTGCTTTTGCAGCTTCAATGAATCCGCAGGTATTCACCACTACCACATCGTATGTTTCCTGGAAATTGTCATGGGTTACTTCAAAGCCCGAAGCCCGCAAGTGACCCATCAAAACTTCGCTATCAAAAAGGTTCTTGGCGCAGCCCAGGGTGATCACATTTATTCGGGGCTTGGCAGCCGTACGAACACGCATCGCGTCACAAAGGTATTTCGTTGAAAAATGAGGTTCTCATTGATTTAGGACTCAAGCGGAAGAAGGCCTTAATTGCGGGTGGAGGGAATTCAGGTGCTCAGGTTCAAAGCAGGCCCAATTCCAATTGTGCCTCTTCACTCATCATGTCTTTGGACCAGGGTGGATCGAAAGTGATACGCACAGTAACCTTTTTTAGTCCTTCTACACGGCCGACTTTCTCTTCCACTTCCTGGGGCAGGTGCTCGGCAGCGGGGCAATTAGGGGAAGTCAGGGTCATAACAATTTCGGCGTGGTCAGGTTCAGGGAAATTGATTTCATAAATAAGACCTAACTCATAAATATCTACGGGTATTTCGGGGTCGTAAATGGTTTTTAGCTGTGTGATAATGGATTGTTCTAATTGCTCTTGAGAGATTGTCATTGTTTAATTCCATTTTGGGTTTTAGCGGCCAGTTCTTTCACCCTTTTGACCAGAGCCCGCAGGCCGTTAGCTCTGGAAGGAGAAAGATGTTGTCCTAGGCCTATGGTATGCAAAAAAGAAAAATCCATTTGGGCCACCTCATTGGCCGGCTTATGGTTCACAGCCAGCAGAATCAGGGCGGCCAGGCCTTTGGAAATCAGGGCATCGCTATCGGCCAAGAAGTGCACACTGCGGGCGCTATGATTGGGGCCCGGCATCACCCAAAGACGACTCAAGCAACCGTGCACACGCCAGGCATCCGTTTTGTATTCGTCGGGGTAGGGGGGAAGCTTTTCGCCCAATTCAATGATATAGCTATATTTATCTTCCCAGGATTCCAGCATTTGGAAGTCCTGACACAGTATGGTTATTGGGTCGTGGATGGGGTCTTTCATCCTTTGAGCATTTGCTGGGCTTTTTTGAGACCCTCTTCAAGGGCGTCTAGGTCCTCCTGGTTGTTGTAGAAAGCCATAGATACGCGGAGGGAGCCATTTTCGGCACCATAATAGCGATGCAAAGGCATGGCGCACTGATAGCCTGCTCTCACAGCTACATTTTGTAAGGCCAAAACTTGGGCCACATCGTGGGGGTGCATTTTTTCAGGTATAAGGGCAAATAGGGGGACTTTTTCCTCAGCATTACCCAAAATACGAAACCCACCTATTCGGTCCAAAATTTCCAGCATTTTGGCTTTCAGTTCTTGCTCCACAATGTAGATACTATCGTAGGTGATACTTTTCAAAAAGTCAATGATCACGGAGAAAGCATAAGCCGCAGCAAAGTTGGGCGTGCCGGCCTCCAATCGCGCCGGCAAGGGCTTATAAGTAGCTGACTCGAAGGTGACGATCTCCACCATTTCACCCCCCAGGCGGAAGGGCATTACTTTTTCAAGTTGCTCTTTTTTGCCGTACAGAATCCCAAGTCCCGTAGGCCCAAACACCTTATGAGCGGAAAAGCAGTAAAAATCGCAATCCAGATCTTCCATGTTTACAGGAAAATGAGGTACTGCTTGGGATCCGTCAACCACCACGGTGACATTGTACTGATGTGCCAAGGCGCAGATCTCGCGGATGGGATTGATAGTACCCAAAACATTGCTCACATGGCAGACAGCAATAACCTTGGTTTTGCTGTTGATTAGTTTTTCCAGAATATTAAGGTCCAGGTTGCCGTTCTCGTCAGGGGTCCAGGGTACCATTCTAGCTTTAGACAAGCTACAGGCCTGCTGCCAGGGAATCAAGTTGGCATGGTGCTCCATCATGGTTACGATAACCTCACTTTTGGAGTCAAGCACTTCATGACCGAACCAGTTGGCAATGATGTTCAGGGATTCTGTGGCACCGGAAGTAAACACGATTTCCGAAGGGTTGCGGGCTTTTATGAAGCGGGCCACGGCCGAGCGGGCTCCTTCGTAGGCCTGGGTGGCCTCTTGAGAGAGCTGGTAAACTCCTCGGTGGACGTTGGCATTTAAATTTTTGTAGAAGTAATTGGTGGCCTGTAAAAGGATTTCGGGTTTCTGAGTTGTAGCCGCATTATCTAAATAGTGGATGGCATTTTTGTTTCGCGCATTTTGCAGAAGGGGAAAATGGTCGCGATACAATCCTAGCTGAACCTGATAAGGATTAAGCAACGGCATTGCAGATATGGTTTTCAAGAATGGAAATTAAGTATTGAGGGTAAGTATTTACAGCGCTGCTAGGAAAAATATCCTTCACGAAAGCCTGGATCAGAAGTTGTCGGGCAATCTGTTCCGGAATGGCTCGGCAGCGCAGGTAATGCAAGGCGTTTTCGTCCAGGGACCCTGTAGTGTAGCCATGGGAACACCGC
Source organism: Flavobacteriales bacterium (assembly GCA_025055635.1). Classification (GTDB taxonomy): domain Bacteria; phylum Bacteroidota; class Bacteroidia; order CAIKAF01; family CAIKAF01; genus JANWWQ01. The sequence continues at coordinate 5,946 of JANWWQ010000028.1, read as the reverse complement.
ACGTTGTCGGTGTAAATCTCAAGGAAAGGCCTGCCATAAATAAAACTTTCTTCAGAGAGCGCTAGGCTTCGGGCTTCCAAGTAGGCCTCTGACAGAGGAGCCTGGGGCGCCACGAAAATTTTGCCTCCAAATGCAGAAACACTGGCATCCCAGCCTAGAATTCTTACTTTCTGCAGGCTGCGGGTTTCCCGCGCCAGATGGCGCACCTCAAGAGCCAGATCGTGATGGGTCTCCTGGCCGGATAACACCACTCCGTTAAAGTGAGATTGCGAACCCTCCCCATGCAGAATAACGAATATGTTACAGCGCATCAGTCCGCAACCTCGTAAAACTTGGTTGACATGCAAATGGCCGCCTTCCAGAACTACAAATACAACATTTACAGTAAGTGGGAATGCCTGTTGGGACACACAATCAAGCTGAATTTCCACATTTTTTCCAGGATCAATAACGGCGTACAGGTTGACGATAGCAGGTTGTGAAAGGGTTGAGCGAACGAGGAGGTTGAAAAAATTAGAATGGGATTGGGTGGAAAGTAATTGATAATGGTAGATTTGCTGGGGACCTTCCAAGGAAAGATGCTCTGGGAAGTTCTGAAATGCATCCAAGCCACCGATGGATTGAATTTTTGAGATATTGTGGGGAAGTAAAGAGAATTGTAACAAGGGATCGGATAGATGTTTAAGAATTTCTGAGACAGCTCTGGCAAGGTGGGTTAAAGAGAGAGCTATTGGGCTTTCAGAATGATGGGCGGTGCCATTTTGTCCTCCTAGTCCAGGCCATAAGCGTGAGATAGAGGTGTACTTGTAAGATTCTTTAACGGAGGGAGAACTTATCTGTATTGAGGACATGATCTGGCCTAGGTTAATGTTAAGGATTAATTCTGATAGCTTTGGAGCTTAAAGTATTCATAGCCTTCCTTTTCCAGCAAGGCTGCCAATTCTATTCCGCCGCTGTACTCTATTCTTCCATTGATCATAATATGCACTTTGTCGGGCTGGAGATATTCCACGATTTGGGGATAGTGGGTGATGATCAAAAAAGCCCTTTGGGAATTTTTCATTTTGAGGATTCCGGCGGTTACTTGTTTTATTGCATCCAGATCAAGTCCTGAATCGGTTTCGTCCAGGATGGCAAGATCGGGATCTAGCATGGCCATCTGGAGGATTTCATTTTTTTTCTTTTCGCCGCCGGAAAATCCTTCATTAACAGAGCGGCCCATGATGTCCGAGCTCAACCCGAGTTCAGCCAGTTTTTCTCTCTGCAAAGCCAGAAAAGTGCGGGCATCCAGAGATGGTAATCCCCGGTAGGCCCGCACCTCGTTGACGGCCGTTTTCAGGAAAGTGCCCATGCTGAGCCCCGGAATTTCTATCGGGTACTGGAATGCCAAGAAAAGACCTTCCCCTGCGCGGGCCTCAGGGCTCATTTCCAGCAGATTTTTTCCTTTAAACCATATCTCCCCTTCCATTACGACATAATCGGGTTTTCCGGCGAGAACGTAGGATAACGTGGATTTACCGGAGCCGTTTTGGCCCATAACTACATGGGTTTCGCCGGCGTAAATAGTGAGGTTGAGCCCTCTGAGAATAGGTTTAGATTCCACGCCAGCCGTAAGGTTTCTGATCTCTAACAAGGGCTTTTGTTCAATAGGTATCATTTTCGGAAGATTGAAAATTTATCCTACACTTCCTTCCAGTGAGATGGCCAGTAGTTTACGGGCTTCCACGGCAAATTCCATGGGAAGATGCTGAAGCACTTCCCGACAATAGCCGCCCACTATCATAGCGACAGCTTTCTCGAGGTCCAAGCCTCGTTGTCGTAAATAAAAAAGCTGGTCGTCTGAGATTTTGGAGGTGGTGGCCTCATGCTCGGCCACGGCTGTGGGGCAATTGGTTTCAATGTAGGGGAATGTATGAGCCCCGCAGTTTGGGCCTAGAAGCAGGCTGTCACATTGGGAGTAGTTTCGGGCTTTATGAGCGGTGCGGGCAAATTTTACCAACCCCCTGTAACTGTTGTGGCTCTGACCGGCGCTGATTCCTTTAGATATAATCACGCTACGTGTGTGCGCCCCCAAATGGATCATCTTGGTCCCTGTATCGGCCTGTTGGTGATGGTTGGTCACAGCTACAGAATAAAATTCTCCGACGCTATGGTCGCCCTTGAGTATTACTGAGGGGTATTTCCAAGTGATGGCGCTACCCGTTTCCACTTGTGTCCAGGAAATTTTGGAATATGCCCCCTTGCAAATGCCCCGTTTGGTCACGAAGTTGTAGATGCCACCCCGCCCGTGTTTATCCCCCGGATACCAGTTTTGCACCGTACTATATTTGATCTCCGCGCCCTCCAAGGCAATAAGCTCTACCACGGCAGCATGGAGTTGATTTTCATCGCGGCGCGGGGCTGTGCAACCTTCCAGGTAACTTACATAACTTCCTTCGTCTGCGATAATCAATGTACGTTCAAATTGACCCGTATTCATGGTGTTGATGCGGAAGTATGTGCTCAATTCTATGGGGCAGCGCACGCCTTTTGGCACATACACAAACGACCCGTCACTAAAAACGGCTGAGTTGAGACAGGCGTAAAAATTATCATGGGGGGGCACTACAGTACCTAAATATTTCTTTACAAGTTCAGGATATTCCCTAATGGCTTCGCTGAGGGGACAAAAGATGATACCCAACTCGGCCAGCTTGGCCTTGTAGGTAGTGGCTACCGAAACACTGTCCACCACCGCATCCACGGCTACACCGGCCAGCATTTTTTGCTCTTCCAGAGAAATACCGAGTTTATCAAAAGTGGCTTTTATTTCTGGGTCTAATTCATCCAGAGAGTTTAGTTTGGCCTTCTTGGGAGCAGCATAATAAATGATCTGGTCAAAGTTTATTTTTTCGATGCGGAGTTTGGCCCAAGCGGGTTCTGGCATTTCTTTCCACCGACGGTATGCCTGCAGCCTTCGTTCCAGCATCCAGTCCGGCTCTTCCTTTTTCTGACTGATGAAACGGATGATATCTTCACTCAGTCCCGCTGGGGCAGTTTCCGTGTCAATATCAGAAGTGAAACCGTATTTATATTCTGTATCCAAGTAATGCTCCAGGACTTGATTATTTTCCATTTTTTGTAAAGAAATTTTAATTAAACTGAAAAACTTTCACCGCAACCACAGGTACGCGTGGCATTGGGGTTGTTAAACTGAAATCCTTTGCCGTTGAGGCCATCTGAATAATCCAATTCAGTACCGGCCAAATACAACAAACTTTTACGCGGTACCACAAGCCTCACACCCTCCTGTTCAAATACATCTTCATCATCCCGAACGAGGGTATCAAATTCTAACTTGTAGAGAAGACCTGAACAACCGCCCCCTTCCACTCGAACCCTGACAAAGGTGTTTGAAGGGCGGTTTTCGGCCTGTATGAGCTCCTGAATCTTTCGGGAAGCTTTTGAGGTAATTTTTATCATAAGTGTAATGGTAAACAAGAAAGTGGAGCAAATGTTGTGCCTTATTTAGACAATGTCTAAACAAAATTTTTTTTGCAAAAATACTATATTTGTTGGCTATTCATTAGCCTCAATGCCCAAAAGCCTGCGCGAGCTAGGAGAATTTGGTTTTATTAAGCGTATCCGTGATAGGGCGCCCCTGCCTCCGGAAACAACTTTACTGGGCATGGGTGATGATGCTGCGGTTCTTAAATGTCAGAATGACCTCCTTGTTGTCACCACCGATATGTTGGTGGAAGGGGTCCATTTTGATGTGCGCTATGCTCCCTTACAGATGGTGGGATACAAACTGGTTTCTGTGAATGTATCAGATTGTTGCGCCATGAACGCAAAGCCTTTTCATTTCATGGTTTCCCTTGCGGTTTCTTCCAAGTACACGCTGGAAGCCATGGATATGCTTTACGAGGGTATTTACAAAGCGTGTAGCCGCTACCAGATTGACTTAGTGGGGGGAGATACAAATACAGCAATTTCAGGCCTCACCCTGTCAGGCACCTGTATAGGTCATGCAGTCCAGGAAAGAATTACGCGCAGGTCGGGTGCTGGTATTCATCATCTGGTGTGTGTGACCGGGAATTTGGGAGGGGCATTTGCCGGACTGACACTTTTGGAGAGAGAGAAAAGAATTTTCCTAGAAAACAACGGAGTACAACCTGATCTTTCCAAATACCCCTACATCGTGGAAAGGCAATTAAAGCCAGAGGCCCGCCTGGATATTATTGAATTCTTTGAAGAATCCGGGTTAGTTCCTACCTCCATGATTGATTTATCTGACGGTCTGGCCAATGAATTGCTCCATTTATGTAGCAGTTCAGGCGTGGGTTGTAAAATTTTTGAAGATAAAATACCCATACATCCTGAAACAGAATCCTTCCTTGAAGAGGTGCGCATCTCCCCGTTGATTGCAGCTTTGAATGGCGGCGAAGATTACGAACTGCTATTTACCATCAAGCCAGAGGACTATTCTAAAATTAAGGATGATCCCAGAATTTCCGTGATTGGCTACATCACTGAAAAAGCCAATGGATGCAAGCTACAGCTGGCTAGTGGCCAGGAAACCGACCTGGAAATGAAAGGTTATAACGCCTTTGCGGAGCAGTTCGTCCCCATCATATAATATAAATTTGTATTATGAAATTTTATCGGAAAGAGTGGAAAGTTTTATGGCCAGCCATTTGGGCATGCACATTTTACGGGCCATTAAATGCACAGCAGCCCTGTGATGCCATCTACGTTCGGGCAGGCGTTCCTAACAATCCCGGCACTCCCTCCCAACCTACTAATCTCACCCATGCTTTTTCCCTAATTAATGGTTCACGTAGGTACTTACGACTGGAGGAAGGGTTCCACATCGTAAATACCCCTTTGGAAATTTTGAGTGATGTGGTGGTAGAAGGAGGATATCAGGTGGTCGGGGGGCAATGGAAAAAGGCCAGTGGGGCCCAAACCACGATTAATTTTCTGGCTTTTGAGAGCATCAACAACGATGTGGAGCACACGGTGGGTTTCAAAGCTAACGGAGCCAACAACTGGCGGCTTCAGGATCTTATTATCAATGTGGCGGGGCCATCGGGACAGACACCGAGCGGCCGGGGTCGTTCCGCTTACGGCATTTGGATAAATAATTGTTCCAACTATGCCATTGTTCGTTGTCAAGTGACGGTGGGAAATGCCACTTCGGGTGCCAACGGTCAATTTGGAGGGGCCAATAACGGAGGGAATGGAGGTCTTTATTGGGGTGCGGGTGGGGGAGGGCAAGGGGGGTGTGGCGATCCTGGTGGGGGGCAGATGGGCGAACCAGGGAGTGCGGGGGGGAGTGTGGGTGGCTTGTTAGGAGGAGCGGGAGGAGCAGGTGGTTATGGATGTGATCCCTGTGGAGGAGCGGGCTTCTGTTGTGGTGAATGCGACAATTTAGGCACATGTAGTGGGGTGGGAGGTAATGGAGGCCATGGTCAAGGTTGGGCGCCCGGTGACGCCCCGCCGCCACCACCCATCTCTGGTCTTTACTTTGTTCCAGCTGGTCAAGCCGAATCTGGCGCCGGCGGTGGCGGGGGTGGTCAGGGAGGAGGCGGGGGAGGAGCGCGCAATGGGACCTGTGTGTGTGTGAATTGCGGAGGCAATCCGCACGGGGGCACCGGAGGTGCAGGCGGTCGTGGTGGCCACGGCGGTACAGGAGGCTTTGGAGGGGGTGGGTCCTTTGCGGTATTTGCCGTTAATTCATCTTCAGGTGCCCAGTTTCTTGATGTGAATTTAACCCATGGATCAGCGGGAAGTGGGGGTCTTGGAGGTGGTGGTGAACCAGGTTTAAGTGGTAGTCCCGGTAGTTACGGGGCTTTTGCCTACTGCAACCCTTGTAGTGGAGCTCTAGGCCAGCAAGGAGCCCATGGAGGGCATGGAGGCAACGGAGGCCGCGGCCGCGACGGAGCCCCTGGCCAAGCCGGTCAT
>JANWWQ010000027.1 GCA_025055635.1 Flavobacteriales bacterium | reverse complement strand
TTTCCCACTGCTAATGGCTTCGTTGCTTACCATTCGGTAGGTATAAAGACCGGAAGCCAAATTCTCCAGATTTAAGCTATACACGAAAGGCCCTGGTGTGAGCAAGCCAAGATTCATGCTCTGTACAAGTACTCCAGCATTATTATACACGTGCAATGTATATTGGCCAGCAATATGAATACCGGCAGAAATCACTACCATGTCCGCAGCTGGCGTGGGATAGGCAACCGTGGCAAATTCTTCTAAATTTTGAATGGATGTGTTGTCCATGATCACAGCTCCCATGATAAAGTCAAAGTCGTCTCCATACACAGTCTCCACCACATACCAGTTGTCGTCACTCCATTTTTCAAATGATTCGCGGGCGCCACATCCAAATTTGGAGGTGGGCAATGCAATGGTATCGCCCGCGTTAGCCAACACCGTGATGGCTACCAAAAACTTATTCCCCGAAGCTACAGAAGGCGGATTTGTGATGGGGAAGAAGTACACATTAGGGGTCTGCAAATTAGTAGGTGCCGATTGACCTAACAAGGAACCAATAACTGTGTCATTGGACACGGCATATACCTTGGCCGTGTAAATGCCATTTCCTGTAACCACCGCAGCGGGAACTACAACATCAGTAACCTTTGCGGGGTATGGAGCTGTGAATGCCTGACCTTTTTCCTTGTCCATGAAACTGTTGGTCCCGGAAACATAACCGCTATATTGACCCTGAAACATATAAATGTATATAGAATCTGGACAACCTGGCCGCACCGGGGTCACAAGGGTATCCGGCGACTTGTCAAAGGAGGCGTAGGCCCCCAGAGCACCTGATTTATCGCTCCACAGGAGCTTCATGGTACGGTTTTGGGCCAAGATGGGATTTAAAAAACCCAATGACAGCAATGAAATGTAAAACTTCTTCATGATTTATGAGTTTTATTCTTGGCAAATTAATCTTATTTTAATGGAATATCCAAATTAAAGCTTTTTTCAGAATTTTGAAAGGCTATGAAAGATTATCTGTCCAAGTTGCGGAAAGATTACGGGCGCTTCAGCTTGTTTGAAGAAGATGTGGAAAGAGACCCAGTGAAGCAATTAGAGAAATGGATTTCTGAGGCGGCTAATTACGGGGTTACCGAGCCCAATGCTTTTGTACTTTCTACATCCGACAGGTCAGGCCGTGTATCCGGGCGTATCCTTCTGTTACGCAATTTAGATGCACGAGGATTGATATTTTACACGAATTATGAAAGTCTGAAAGCTCGTCAAATTGAAGAGAATTCCTATGGAGCGGCCACCTTTTTCTGGGCTGACGTGGAGCGCCAAGTCCGCGTGGAGGGTCAAATCCGGCGAATACCTTCCGTAGAATCGCTGGAATATTTCAAGAGCCGCCCCCGAGAGAGCCAGCTCGGAGCCTGGGCTTCTCCTCAAAGCCAAGTTATACCTAACCGACAGTGGCTGGAGGAACAGGTGGAAAAATATCGTCGCCAGTTTGAACACCAAGAAGTACCTAAGCCTCCTCATTGGGGAGGATATTGCTTATCGCCTGTGCTTTTTGAGTTTTGGCAGGGAAGACCCAACAGACTTCACGACCGCATACAATACATCCTTATAATGGCCACCGGTACTTGGAAAATTGATAGGCTGGCTCCCTGACCTATTGAAGGTCAGCGCTTTTTAAGCCGTATGAGCTGTCGGTTTAAGGCTTCAAAAGCCGAATCAATGGCTTCCTCTGCCTTGTCTGCCTCTTTTTTAGCAAACAAATTATGCCCGGCCACATGCAGTTGCATCTCTACCAATTTTGGGGAGGGATCCATAGCTTTTTGCTTTTTCACCACCACTTCGGCTGACAAAATACCGTCGTTTACGTGGCGAAGTTTTTCAATTTTTTGATGGATGAGTTCTTTGAGCTTCTCACCATTATTTACATCCTGAATACTGATGGAGACCTTCATAGAAAAAGGAATAGACCTTACAAATTTATATGGTTTGTTTCACTTTTCCCGAGGATGAGCTTTTCGGTGCACCTGACGCAACTTTTCCAGGCTGTTGTGGGTGTACACCTGTGTGGCCGCAAGGCTGCTGTGTCCTAATAGTTCCTGGACGGCCCTCAAAGGCGCCCCCTCATCCAAAAGATGGGTAGCAAAAGTATGGCGTAAAACATGGGGGCTCCTTTTCTCATGGGTGGAGAAGGCTTTTAGGTGATTTCTTACAAGATTATACACATATTTGTCACTAAGGGGCCTACCGTCTGGTCGTACAAAAAAGTTTTCACTGGTCGTGGCAGGACGCATTTTATCGTATTGTCGTGCTAGGGCCAGAGCTCTTTCGGTGAGGGGCACAATCCGCTCTTTGGCTCGCTTACCTAATACTTTAATTTGACCCATGGCTAAGTCCACGTTGACTCTTTGCAAGTGAATGAGCTCCGAGCGGCGCAGTCCTGTTTGATAGAGAAATTCGCATAAGATGGCTGCTAGCTTTGCGTTCGGTGATTCGTCAGAAGCTTCTCCCAAGCGATATGAACGAGAAACGTCCAGAAACACGGGCAACTTTTGACGGATTTTTGGAGTTTGAAGTCCACTGAGAGGATTATGGTTCGTGATGCCGTTACGAATTAAATATCTATAAAAGCTCCGAAGACTGGAAATTTTACGTCGGATGGTCCTGGGCTGAGCGCCTGCAGAGGTCAGATTCATGACCCACTGGCGCACCGAACGAGAGGTTATTTCGTGAGGATCTGGCATTTTTTCTGGATATTGAGAGCATAGGAATTGCTCAATGTCTTTCCGGTAGGCCAGGCGCGTGTGTGAAGAGTAGCGCTTTTCGCTTTCTAAGTAGCGTTCAAATGCTTTCAGGTGACTGAGAATAGGAGCCATACCTGTGAGTGAATACGAAACAAATCTTATTCAGTTGCAGAATGGGAGGAGTTTTTTCGTCCTCCGAAGCGGAATGAGCAGGCCGTAAGGGTGAGACAGGCTAGGCCGAAAGCCAGCAATTTCAGGAGGTGTCCTATTCCTTCAGGGCTAAGAGGCCTAAAGAGTATTACTGTGTAAAATGATTCCAAAGCCCAATGCAAAGGTGACCAGGAAGCCACCTTTTGGAGGGCAGGGGGCATTACAAAATGAGGTACCCATAAGCCTCCCAGGGCCGCCAGAATCACAACAATGAGCGATCCAAAAGCCGCAGCCTGCTCGTGGGTGCGGGCCAAAAGTCCCACAGCGTTACCAAACGCCGTGGCTGCGAATGCCGTTACAGCCAGGCACACTGGCAGAAGTGCAAAATGCATCTGGGAAGGAAGGCGACCCAGCCCCAACACTGGGAAAAGTAGCCACCCTGCAGAAAAAATCAGCAGAGCTTGCCCAAAACAAATTAGAATGTAAATGAAAATTCGCGCCAGTTCGTGAATCCATAAAGGATGGGGCAACATACGCTGGCGATTGCGAAGTCCCAAATCCCGCTCCCGTACTATTCCTGTAGCCATGGGCACTACGATGAAAAACATGGCAAATACGGTCCAAGCTGGTATATTGTGGGTGGCAGCATCAGGGCGGGTCGGACTCCCGTCCTTTAGCGATTTTTCCTTTAGGTGAACAGGACCTAATTCTTCAACCTCATGAGAGAGCGCCTGCTGAACGGAAGGCCCCATGTGAAAGCCCAGCTCCTTAATCATTAGCGATGTAGCTGCTGATTGCACCAACCTCTCCAGGGAAAGAAACAAGAGGGTGTTTAAAGGTGGCTGAAGAGAAGGAGAAAAATATACTTCCACCTCCGTTTGGAAGTCCCTAACGGCAGTATCTGTGTCAGAGCCCATAAGCAGAGCTCTTGCGCGGCGCTCCGCCGCCTTCCGCAGAAGTAAAGTGGCTCCTTTTGGAATATGCAGTCCCGCTTGCCATTGGTCTTTCTGCAATCCTTCTTTGAATTTAAAAAATTTCGTACAGGTAGAATCTGGCAAAATCTCCAACTGGAAAGAGGATGCCTTTTGTAAGCCTCGCACAATCGAAAGACCCAAAGAATCTTTATCGCAATCTACCACGGCCAGCGATGTAAAGGGTTGGTGCATGGCATCAAAAGCCCCTTTTTGTATCAGAGTAATTATGCACACCATGGCCAAAGGGAGTACGAACAGCATCAACAGAGCTCCTAAGTCCGTTAGGACAAGAAGACCTTGCAGGCGCAAGGCGGCTATGAAAAAAGAAAGATGACGAAACAGAGGTTTCAGAGTTTCAAGACGCGGGTAACGAAAAAGGAAGAATCGCGGGTCACTTTTAACACATACACGCCGGGACAAAGACCAGAAAGGTCTATGCTGCCATCTTTACCTATCTGCCGGCTAAAAACCAATCTGCCGCCACTGTCGCTCAGGACGGCCTGAGCGGAAAAATCTGGACCGGAAAAATGATAGAAAAGATTGTCTGAAACCGGGTTGGGCCACAACGTCCATCCCTCAACCTGCTGTTCCAAAGCTGAAGTTAAGTTACACATGTAATTGTAGATGAAGTCCGCCAGGAAATTGACTGTTTGATTCATTTTAAGGGGATTTAGTTGGTAAGGCACGTGGCCGTCACCCTGGAAAGTAAGCAGGGCATGGGGTATGCCGAGTTTTTCGGCCTGCTCGTCAATAGAACCGCTGCCATCCACCTCCATGACAGGATATATGCCCATAAAATATATCACTGAAGATCCGTAGGGTACGGTAGCATCATTGGTGCCATGAACGCTCACAACCGGCTCGGTGCTGCCCCGCATCCAGGCCGTGTCGCCCAATGCTCCGCACAGGTTGATTACAATTTTAATATCCGAAGGATAGCCCTGATTACCACAAATTCCTTCCAGCCCATTCAGTCCTGTGGTGTCCACTCCAGGGGGAATTTCGTGGGGTTCGTCCACATAGGCCAGATGGAGGGCAATAAAGGCCCCCGCAGAACTGCCTCCCGCCAGTATCACATCTGGATCAATGCGGAATTGATTGGTAGTCGCGGCATCCTTACGGAAAAAGCGTACCGCAGCTTTCATTTCATGCACCGAACGTATGACGGTGCGGGCTGCCGATTCTGGATTGGGAGGAAACACATCAAAACCCAGGGTGTAATTAATGGATGCTGTGACATAGCCCATCTTGGCAAAGCGGTTACACAGCTCTACAATGGAATTGTCCGTCTCTTTGGAACCTGAGATAAACGATCCTCCATGGGCCAAAATAATCAACGGACGTCTGGGCAAAGTGTCTCCCTGGGGCTCATAAACGTCCATCAGCAAGGTGGGGGAGCCATTGGGATTGCTGCCATAAGGGACATTAGAGGTTACGGTAACCTGAGTAAATACCTCACTGCGATAACGGTCCGTTCCGCAAATAAATTGGGCATTCACCTGCAAGGCTAGGGCGGCAAAGAAGGAAAAGTAAAGTATTCTAGGAAAATTATTCATTCACAGAATTTTTAGAGGGCCTAAAGTTATTGTTTTTCAATTGAGATAAAACCTGCTTAAAGAGAATATCATGCTGCAGAGTGATAAAATAAAAAGCCTCGTTGCCCCAAACATAGCGGGCTACAAGAGCTTTCAAAAGGTGGGGAATTTTTTCATTATCCTCCTGACTTAGGAAGATATCAGCTACACGCTCCGAGAAGGCTTCTACCAGCCTACTTAACTGGAGTGCATCTTTAAAAAAGGCTTTATAAGTAGGATATTTTTTCTTCCATATTTCACGGTGTCGATCGGCCTGTTCAAGAGCAAATTCGTTGAGCCGGCTGGCCAATGTTGGGTTTACGGACAATAAATCCATTTCTTTATCCATTTGGGCATTTGCAATCACGTCGGGCATTATACCACCGCCTGCGTAAACAGATCTACCTCCGCGCGTGCTGTATGGCTTCGGATCTGAAGTGGTTTTCTGTATCGTGTCGCCTGGAGGGAATCGGTGGTAATACTTAAAGGAATTGACCTCCTCATAATCTCTCTGAATACAACGTCCGGAAGGAGTGTAATAGCGGGCTACTGTGATACGCAGAGCAGAACCATCCGGGAAGGTGATTTCTTCTTGTACGAGGCCTTTTCCAAAAGAAGGTTCTCCAGCAATTAGGGCACGATCATTATCCTGGAGGGCAGCGGCCACGATTTCGGATGCGCTGGCGGATCCTCTGTTAATGAGAACGGCCAAGGGAATATCTGAATAACCAAAACGGTTTTGACTCATATAGCGGACTTCTTTGCGGTGAGCTCCGCGCGTAGACACGATCAAGGTTCCTTTCGGGAGGAAAAAATCGGCCACTGCCACGGCCTGATCCAGTAGGCCGCCGGGGTTGTTACGCAGATCTAGGATAAGAGCCTCTATATCTGCACTGTCTAACTTCTTGAAAGCCTGTAAAAACTCATTAAATGTATCGTCTGAAAAGCGGGACAGCCGAATATACCCCGTTTTGTCAATAGATAAGGCTGCCTCCACAGAGTTGACTGGAATTTTAGCTCTGCGCAGGGTCACAGTGAAGGGCCTGCCACCGGCCCTAACCAGTTCCACTTTAACTTGTGTGCCCTTGGGTCCACGCAATAGTTTCATCACTTGATCGCTTGTGATGCCCACCCCTGCCACCAAGGTATCGTCCACCCTAATAATTCTATCACCCGGGAGAATACCACTCAATTCTGAAGGTCCTCCCGGGATCACACTTACCACCACAATGGTATCAGCCAGTATGTTAAATTCTATTCCGATACCCTCAAACGTACCATGCAAATCCTCATACGCCGCTTCGTAATCTTTGGGGCGGATGTAGCCCGAATGGGGATCCAGGCTTTCTAATAACGCATTAATAGCAAGCCCATCCAAATCCTCAGCATCCAGGCTGTCCACGTAATTATTTAGTAGGAATTGGCGGATATCTTCCATTTTCCGGCCAAAACCATAGCCCAGCTTGCCGTCGTGCCATCCTGTAAAGCGAGCAAAACGACCGATCAGAATACCACAGGCAAGTGCAAGACCCAGTGCCAGCGGCATCACTACCGCCCGAACCGTATTGTCGTATTTCAATGCGCCGCAAATTTCCTTTCCCGGTGGCAAAAAGGAAAATTTCCTAGCTATGGGTTCCCTTGGAATCTTGGCCAATTTTAAATTGATGCTGTAGTTCCGATTTTTATAGGCCATTTGGAAGCAGATATCCTTACTTTAGCTGAAAATTTAAAAAAGGGCGATCCAGCTGCTTTAGCCCGGGCCATAACCTGGGTGGAGAGCCATAACCCTGCTAAACGCAAGGCAGGGAGCGAATTGTTGAGGCTGCTGGGCCCAACTAAAACGTCCTCCATGCGGGTAGGCATCAGTGGCATTCCAGGGGCTGGTAAAAGCACCCTAATTGAAGCCTTGGGCCTGGAATTTATCCAGCGGGGGCACAAAGTAGCTGTTCTAAGCATTGATCCTTCCAGTACAATTTCTGGAGGGAGCATTTTAGGTGATAAAACCCGTATGGCCCGCTTATCTAATCGGGCCGAGGCATTTATCAGACCTTCCCCCAGCCGCAGTGTATTCGGAGGCCTGGCCCCGCACACCTGTGAGTCGGTATTCCTATGTGAAGCCGCAGGATTCAGTATCGTGTTTATAGAAACGGTGGGCACGGGTCAGTCCGAAGCAGACGTGGCCTACGTTGCGGATATTCTGATATTGGTAAATGTGCCTGGTCAAGGAGATGAACTACAAGGCATCAAGCGGGGCATTATGGAGCTTTGTGATCTCATCGTGCTCAATAAAGCCGACGATGAAAACAGTTCCGAAGTACAGCGGAGTTTGGCATATATTAAACAGGCGATTAATTACCTTCCGGCAAGAGCCCACGGAAGGACAATAGAAGCCCTGGCTGTATCGGCATTGAAGGGTAAAGGAATTAATATACTGGCTGATAAAATTGAAAAAACTTTTAAAGAACTGGAAACGGAAGGCTACATTTTCAGTTCCCGGCAGCAAAAAATAAAGTTCATTTTTCTTCAGTACTTGCGTAATGCCCTATGGGCCCAATTAACTCAGTCCGCTCATGTGCAGCATGCCCTCAACAGGGCATTGGAACGCATCTCTGAAAATCCAACCGAATTATATCCTTGCGTAGAAGAGGTGATGCTAATGATTTCAAAAAAGAGTAATTCCTAGGTAAACAGGTTCATATTGTCCAACACGTTGCACACTTCGCGGACAGCCGCAGCCGATTTTTTAACCAAATCCATTTCCTCCTCGTTTAGCTTCAACTCAATAATTTTCTCCACACCGCTACGCCCAAGCACCACCGGTACGCCCAGGTAGATGTTGTGCAATCCATACTCGCCTGTGAGCCAGGCACACACAGGCAACACTCGTTTCTGGTCGCGGACGATGGCTTCCACCATTTGGGCTGCAGCCGCCCCCGGTGCGTACCAGGCACTGGTGCCCATTAGATTTACGAGCTCTCCACCGCCTTTTTTGGTGCGTTCCACTATAGCATGAATTTTCTCTTCCGGTAAGAATTCGCTTATGGGAATACCGCTCACAGTGGTGTAGCGCGGCAAGGGCACCATCGTGTCACCGTGACCTCCCAACAGCATGGCCTGAATTTCCTTGGGAGAAATGTTCAGCTCCTCCGCCAGGAAAGCCTTATACCGAGCCGTATCCAGAATGCCCGCCATACCCATCACGCGGCGGCTGTCAAATTTGGAAGCCAGGTATGCACAGTAAGTCATCACATCCAGTGGGTTGGACACCACGATGATGATAGCCTCGGGCGAAAACCGCACCACACTTTCCGTGACCGATTTCACAATTCCTGCGTTGGTGGCTATCAGATCATCTCGGCTCATTCCCGGCTTACGCGGCAACCCTGAAGTGATAACTACCACATCGGAGCTGGCTGTAGGCTCATAATTATTGGTATAGCCTTTGACGCGGGTGTCAAATATGTTTATGGGTGCCGTTTGCCATATATCCAAGGATTTGCCTTCGGCAATACCCTCTTTTATGTCCAATAGAATTACTTCATTGGCTAATTCTTTATGGGCAATCACGTTGGCGCAGGTGGCTCCGACATTACCCGCTCCGATTACAGTTACTTTCATGGTTCCTTAAAACGCGGGGCAAATGTAAAGGAAAAACCTCCCCTTCAAAGCTACCCAGGATTTTTTTGCGAAGCTTTTAACGTATAAGAATAAGGGGATTCAACGGTTTTAAAATAACTTTGTTGCCCTTTTTCTAAAACATAAATCCTGTGCAAGAGCAAATCATTAAACCCGCTCAAACCAATATTTTGCCCGCTGTTGATAGCCAAACAGAGGCCTCCGTAGCCCAGGGTGCGGACAGCTCCTTAGCTTCTCCCCAGGATTTTCACATACCTGAGGCTCAACACGACCCAGAGGAGGCAGACTCTCAACAGGCCGAATTACAACAGGCTGACCCTGATTTGTTCAATCTGGATCTTCCCGAACTTTTGAAAAGGTTAAAAAAACTTCATTCCGAAAAAGCTTTCCTTAAAAGTTTTGATAGATATTATCAGTATAAAAATCGTTTTCAACAACTCCTTGAACAGGCTCGCGAACAGGCCCGGCAGAAGTTTCTAAAATTCCGGGAGGAAGATAACGAGGAATTTCATTTTGAAACTTCAGATGATATAAAAGAAGTTCAAAAACTACTGGATAAAATTTTCCAAGAAATACAGGAAGAAAAAAAGCGGCGTGAAAAGGAAATGCAACAAAACCTGCTGAAAAAGCAGGATATCCTGGATGAAATGCGCAAAGCTCTGCAAGAATTACCTGTGCAGGAGGCTAAAGCCCGCATGACCGAGTTGCGCAAACAATGGAAGGAAACAGGGCCCGTGCCTCCTGCTGAAAGTGAAAAAATTTGGAATAGCTATAAATATTGGAATGAACAGTTTGTACGCCTTCTTGAGATAGATAGAGAAATATACGAAGAAGAATTGCGCCGTAACCTTGAGGAAAAAGAGAAAATTCTCCAGGGGCTTGAAAATTTATTAAAAATGCCCCCCCTCAAGGCGGTGCAGTATTTGCCCCACTATCGTAAGCTATGGGCGGAAGCAGGTCCGGTGCCCAAGGAAAAATCCCAGGAAATTTTTGAAAAGTTTAAAGAACTTTTAGGCAAAATTTACGAGCGGCGCAACGCTGAAATTCAGAAGCTTAAGGAGCTTTGGCAAAAAAACAAAGAACAAAAGGAGGAACTGATCCGCAAAGCCCGTGAAATTACAGAAGCCCCCTTGGAAACCTTTGCACAGTACAAAGAACGAATAGCCCAACATGAGGAACTTTTGCGCCTCTGGAAGCTTGTAGGGCGCACTTCCCCCAAAGACGCCGAACTCCTCTGGAACGAATTTTCCCAGCAACGACAGGCCCTGCATAAAAAATGGCAAGAATTGCAGAAGAAACGTAAGGAAGAATGGCAGGAAAATCTGCGAATTAAACAAAGCATTATTGAAGAGGCCCGCACCCTGCTCCATCCGGATAACTGGAAGGCTGCCACCAGCCGGATGGTTCAACTCATGGAAAAATGGAGATCCGTGGGGCCCGTGGGAAAAGAACACGCCGAAACTGTCTGGAATCAATTCAGGGAAATCAGAGATAAATTTTATGAAGCTCGCAAGGCTTATTACGAGGAAATTCCCAAAGTCTATCAACGTAATAAGGAAGCTAAGCTGCAATTGATAGATCAAATCAACAATTTTTCTGAACCCAACGGGCTTAACTATGAAAAAATGTTAGAACAGGTAAAAACTTGGCGTCGTCAATTTCAGGAAATCGGTCATGTGGCACTTAGCGAAAAGGCGGAATTGGAAGAAAAATTCAATCAGGCCATTCAGGGTTTTCTGCAGCGGCATAGTGTGGACCGTCGGGAGGCCGAAAAGGTCCGCTACCGGCAACACATACTGGAGCTCTCCGCTAGCGATGAGAATGGACTGAGCAAACTGAAAGCTGAAGAGCGCACCCTGCGTGCTAAAATTGAAAGGCTAACAGCTGAGATCAACCAACTTGAAAACAACTTGAGATTTTTCCAGTTTGCCAAAAATGCCGAGGACCTCGTCAAACCCTATGAAGTAAAGCTTTCTCAGGCGCGCGAACAGCTTCAATTGCAGGAAGACAAACTGAAAACCTTGCGACTGGTCTTGAAAAAGGCCGAAAGTCAAAACCATGATAAAAGGTCTGACTAAATTGTTCGGACATTGAAAAACCTGGCAGACCGGTTGCTGCAACTGATGCAACAACGTATCCTGGTGCTGGATGGCGCCATGGGTACTATGATCCAAAAGTACGGCCTGCGGGAAGAGGATTTTCGGGGATCGCGCTTTTCTTCATGGCCCAGACCCCTTAAAGGAAACAATGACTTACTCTCCATCACCCAACCCCAGATAATTGAATCCATTCACCGCCAATACTTGGAGGCCGGAGCAGACATTATTGAGACCAACACTTTTAATGCCAATTCAATTTCCATGGCCGATTACGGAATGGAGGAACTTGTGGAAGAAATGAATCTGGCTGCTGCCCGGCTCGCTGTGGAGATCGCTGCAGAGTTTACCCGAAAGAATCCTGACAAGCCCCGCTTTGTTGCGGGAGCCATCGGGCCGACCAACAAGACAGCCTCTCTTTCCCCCAACGTGAACGATCCAGGCTATCGGGCTGTGAGCTTTGACGAGCTGGAAGCCGCTTACTATACCCAGGCTTCGGCCCTTGTGCAGGGAGGTGTGCACATCTTGTTGGTAGAAACCGTCTTTGACACCCTAAACGCCAAAGCTGCTTTGGCAGCCATCAACCGCTTGTTTGAAAGCCTCCCTGGGCCCCTTCCAGTGATGGTTTCCGCCACCATTACTGATGCCTCAGGCCGCACCCTTTCGGGCCAAACGATAGAAGCCTTTTATATTTCTGTGAGTCATTTTCCCCTACTTTCCATAGGTATTAATTGCGCCTTGGGAGCGGCCGAAATGAAACCTTATCTCCATGCCCTGGCACAATTTGCGCCCTGCGCCATTAGCGCCTATCCTAATGCTGGACTACCCAATGCATTCGGAGCTTATGATCAAAGTCCTGAAGAAATGGCAGCCCAAGTGCGCAAATTTCTGGAAGATGGCGACGTCAACATCATCGGCGGTTGTTGCGGCACTACGCCGGAACACATCCGGGAACTTGCCGCACTGGCCGCTCAATTTCCTCCACGCCCCATCCCGGTTCTACAATCAGCCTGAGTGCACCTGTTTTATAACTTTGATGATATGATACAACGTCCCTTCAGCCTTCAAAAATGGATTGAGGACCACCGCCATTTGCTTCAACCTCCCGTCGGTAATAAACGTATTTGGACAGACTCTGAATTCATTGTGATGGTGGTGGGGGGACCCAACTCGCGCAAGGATTTCCACTACAACGAAGGAGAAGAGTTTTTTTATCAATTGGAAGGTGATATCGTTGTTAAGATTCAAGAAGAAGGAAGGTGTGTGGAAGTGCCTATCCGCCAGGGAGAAATTTTTTTGCTACCCCCTCGGGTGCCCCACAATCCGTGCAGGCCAGCCCACACCGTAGGCCTGGTGATAGAAAGACAGCGACGACCGGGCGAGCTGGACGGACTCTTGTGGTTTTGTGAAAAATGTAACCACAAGCTTTATGAGGAATACTTTCCCCTCACAAATATAGAGACCGACTTCGGCCGTGTTTTTCAAACCTATTACGGTTCCTTGGACCTGCGCACGTGCAAGGCCTGTGGCGCTGTGATGGAGCCTCCTCCGAAGCCTGTGTGAAGGGATGGATTCTGCCCTCTACTTCGGTGCAGCCCGTGGGGTTTCAGCCCTTCTGAGCCCTGTGAGCCTGCCTCTCCTAGGGGTGGTCACCATTCTTGCGTGGGGAGAAACTGCGGAAATTCATATAGCCCGGAAATATCACTTCTGGCTCCTCCTGCTCACCACCTCTGTGTTCACGCTGGTCTTTCCCATGCTTTTAATTTCGGCGGCCCGCCTTATGGGGCTGATAGGTTCCGTGCATCTGCATAAACCTTCCGAGCGCCCCTTCATGTATTTCGCTGGCATTGTGTTAATGCTCTTTTTTTGTCGATACCTCATGCAGGTGCCCTTGCTTTCACCCCTTTTTCCTGCCTCTGCCTTAGGGGGAGCTGCCGTGCTCGCGTGCTGTATGGTGTTCAATTTTGGTTTCAAGATCAGTGCCCATGGGGCCTCCTGTGGTGCATTGTTTGCGCTTTTCTTCATGGCCGGCCATGTGCTCCAGTCTGATTTTTCATTACCCATGGTATTTGCGGCCATCATCGGCGGAGTGGTAGGTTCTGCCCGCCTGCTGCTCGGTGCACACACCCCAGTCCAATACTACGTAGGATGGCTTGCCGGTCTCTCTGCCCAGATCCTAGGAATGGTCGGCTATTACAGATTTTTGGTGATGGGCTAAAATTCCGGTTTTCAACCCGTGGGTGCTTTGGCAGGATAGCATATTTTATTGAAAGAACAGCCAAGTCAATAAAAACTTGTGGATATATCTTTAAACTTACCAATTAATAAACTTAATTCCAAGAACTTTTATTCAAATAAGTTTAATAATTTCTTCTACAAATGAATTATTTTTTATTTTGTAATGTTTTTCCTATTTGGGTTATTTAGAATTAAGAAAAATTTCTTCATGTAAGGATTATTAAGTGAATTTATCAATAATAATATCTGCAGATTTGATTATGAAGAATCTTCTATATAGTCTCAAAATTTATTTATAACAAAATTACAATCCTAAAATTATATTAAAGGGTTGATCTTCGCACATTATCAAAAAAAAAAAAAAAAAATAATAATAATAATACCTTTTTATCGTAAAAATAATTCTAATTAACATCGTTAATTTCGAATTATTGAAGTAGGGAATTTTTTCATGGCGACACGACGGTCACTGTGCCGCCTTCCTTCTTTTCCCCATTTACATACAAAATATAAAAGTACACTCCCGGCCTTACGAGGCTTCCTTTATTACGCAGCTTACCATTCCAGCAAATACCGTCATATTTACTGTCAAAAATCATCTGTCCCCATCGGTTGAACACAAGCAAATCAAAACACTTATTCCCCTCCGGACTCGTGGAAATATCAAAACAATCGTTCAGATTATCCTCAGTATAGGGAGAAAAGACATTTGGCACCGGGTCTTTGATTGGTTTTTGTTCTTGCACCTGCAGGGTGGCGGTATCTTTCACAGAGCATGGCCCGTAGGTAGCCGTGAGCTCCACGAAAACCGAACTCCCCAGGTCAACGGTAATTTCCGGATTGTCTTCCGTAGAGGTGCCGCCCGGGGTGAACTTCCAGGATACAGACTGGGCGCTGGTGGAAGTGTTTTGAAACCTAATCAGGGCACTAAGGCATCCGGGGTATTCTTCGTGTGTGAATGAAGGATCAGGCACCGGATACACGATGATGTTGCGCGATATGGAAGTGTCGCATTGGCTGTTGGGCACAGAAGCAGAAAGAGTAAGAGTAACGCTCTGTGTCACATAAGCAGGGGTATTTAGATTTTGAGGTGCTCCAAAAAGCGCTCCACCCTGAGGGATTGATGTCCATTGGTAATGGATGGGGATGTTGGATGGCCAGGCGGGGTCCAGAAGGGTTGTAATATCCACCGTATCGGGCCCGCACAGGATGGTATCCATCTGAGGTGTGAGCTTTGGCTTGGGAATCAGCGACACAGAGGACGTGATTGTATCCGAGCAAATGGAATCAGCAGCTACAAGCATAACCTGGTAAGTACCGAAATCGGGATATTCAAAAGTGGGTTGAAACAAAGTAGATGTATCAGTGGTGGAGTTGACCACCCCAAAATCCCAAAAGTAATGAGTGGCAGACTGGCTGTTATTTTGAAATTGTACCTTTTTGGAACAATTTACCTGAGGCGTGGCAAAAGCCGCTACTGCGGAAAAGGTGCAGTTGATCACATTGAACTGATAATCGCGTTTGGTTTCCCCAATTAAAATGCCGTTGCGGTATTCCTTTACCACAACGCCTACTACGAACACCCCCAACGTAGTAGGGGTCACCGTGAGAATGCCCGTATGTGGATTGATGGAGAGGGGCGGGTTGGTTCCCATCATATCGGCCTGGCTGTAGCCTCCTGCCCAGGTGATGGGATAATAGGGCGGGGGATTTGGCGGTTGGGGTTGTGGGGCTGCAGCCGAGGCACCATTATAGGGAGTAAAAAGCTCATAAACCAGAGAGTCTCCGTCGTCATCAGAAGCTGAGAAGTCATGCTGAATAGGCTTGTTCAGACAGAGGTACACCGGCGGATCAGAATTGAATACCGGACTGGAATTGGTAGTTACCTGATTCATGTCAGGTACCTGCGTAAAAAAGGTGGCTCCTGTATTTCCCGGATCCACAATATTTAGAATTGCATTATTGCGGCAACAGCGCTGGAAAACAGCTTTAAAACCTCCGGGAGGGGCCGGAATATTGACAACGGTAACATACACATACTTCATTATACAAAAATCAGTGGGGGGAACAATGCAGGGATACGATACATTGGTAATGGTATCAGGCCCTTGCCCATTGATAAATACCGAACTGATCAAATTGTTTGAATTATCAAAAAAGCCGACGCTGATGGTCATATCGCTACTGATAGCCGAGGAACTGCCATTATAACAGTCAAAAAAGATGCGCACTGTGATTTCGTAATTGTTGCCTCCCAAATACTTATAAGTAATGTCTCCGCCGGCAATGTGAGTAGCCCGAAGCCAATGGCTTCCCCCCATGGCTCCCAGAAGAAAAAAGAGGAGCGAATGGTACTTTTTCATAAACTTACACTACGAGTAACAAAATTAAAAATAAAAGTTTTTTGAAATGTCAGAAAAAAAGCTAGCCCGGAATTGATTACATTTGCGGCCAATTTTCGGGATGTAGCGCAGCCCGGTTAGCGCACACGTCTGGGGGGCGTGGGGTCGCGGGTTCAAATCCCGCCATCCCGACAGGGATTCATGAAAACCATCTCTTTCGCCGTTGTGGGTTGCGGTTACATAGGCAAACGACACGCCGAAATGATAAACCGAGAACCACACGCTAGGCTGGTGGCCACAGTGGATATCCTGGATAATATTTCCCTATACGATGACCAGGGAAAACCAGTGCCCCATTTCACTTCACTAGAGAGCTTTTTAGATTCTGATATTCCCTGTGATGTAGTCAACATTTGTACTCCCAATGGCCTGCATGCTTCCCAAGCCCTTCAGGTCATCCGTAAAGGCAAGCACGTGGTGATTGAAAAGCCTTTGGCTCTCAGCCGCAAAGAAGCCGAGAATGTCCTTTTTGAAGCCCTGCGCCACAACGTGCTCGTGTTCGGTGTGATGCAAAACCGCTATTCACCTCCCTCCAAGTGGTTGAAGGAAATGGTGGAATCCGGGCGCTTGGGGCGTATATACTCCGTACATATCAACTGTTTTTGGAACCGTGACCACCGCTACTACACCCCGGGACATTGGCATGGAACCGCTGATTTGGACGGAGGTACTTTGTTTACACAGTTTTCTCATTTCATTGACATAATGTTTTGGCTATTTGGCGATATTCGGAACATTAAAGGTCATTTTGCCGACTTTGCCCACCAAAAGCTCACGGATTTTGAAGACACAGGAGTACTGACCTTTGAATTTGATTCTGGGGCTCTTGGTACGTTTTCTTACTCCACGGCCGTCTGGGATAAAAATTTGGAAAGTTCTATCACCATCATCGCTGAAAAGGGTAGCATCAAGGTAGGGGGACAATACATGGAAAGAGTGGAATATTGCCATGTTAAGGACTACGAATTTCGGGAGCTCCCACCCACTAACCCAGGCAACGATTATGGTCACTATAAGGGCTCAGCCCAAAACCACAATTTTGTGATTGAAAATATAGTACAAGTGCTTAATGGTAACGGCCACATCACCACCAATGCCTTGGAGGGGCTTAAAGTGGTAGATATCATTGAGCGCATTTATGCCCTACGTCCAGCCTCTCTGTTTGCAGCAAAGCAACGGCAGGTGACTTAAACCTCTTCCACTCTTTTCACAAAAGGCGCCATTCTGCGTAGAGCTTCCTCCAATCCCAGGGCCATCGTAGTTTCTTTTAAATGACACTCCCTGCAGGATCCGTGCAGGGATATTCGAAGCACACCCTCGGGCGTGAGTTCCTTAAACGAAATATCGCCCCCATCCTTTTCCAGAAATGGCCTCACCTGAGCGAGGGCCTCCTCAATACAGCGGATTTTCTCCTCCTGCGTCATCTTCAGAGCCTTTAGGACAAAGATACTCCCCTAATACGGAACAGGGTATGTTATCTTTGCTTATGTGAATTTGGGTGTTTACGTGCACGTGCCGTTCTGCCGGCGCGCCTGCACATATTGTGATTTTTATTTTTCCACCCGACTAGCAAACATAGAGGAGATAGCAAACTGCATAAGCAAGGAATGGATTCTGCGCAACGAAGAAATTTCCGATTGCCTTATCGCCACGATTTATTTTGGCGGGGGAACACCGAGCCTCCTATCTCCCCGGCATATTGAAAGCATTTTAAAAGTTTTGGCTGGTACGAATCCTATTGCCTCTGACTGCGAATTCACGTTGGAAGCTAATCCGGAAGATATCACCGAAAAAACACTGGAAGAATGGCTACGGATTGGTGTTAACCGCTTGTCAATTGGTTTACAAAGTCTCCACAAACCCTCATTAGAGTGGATGAGGCGAGGCCACAGCCCAGATGAAGGCCTTCAGGCCCTGAAAAAGGCCAAAGCTGTTGGTTTTAAAAATATCAGTGTGGATTTTATTTATGCATTGCCTCACTTATCTACCGATACAGTTGCTGAACATTTGCGGCGCATTGTGGAGGAAGGCCCTACCCACTTGTCCTGTTACGAGCTTACATGTGAGCCCCGGACGGCCTATGCCTATCAGGTAAAAAAAGGCCACCTTCAGCCAGTGCCAGAAGCCATAGCAGCAGAACAATTTTTGATGATAAAGGAAATCCTGGAACATGCTGGCTACGTGCACTATGAAATTTCTAATTATGCCTTGCCAGGTTTTGAATCTAAACACAATAAACGCTACTGGCTAGGGCTTCCCACTGTGGGGTTGGGACCATCGGCCGTTTCTTTTAACGGATCTGTGCGCACCTATAATGTACGCCACAATACCAGATATATCCAGGCCATCCGCCAGGGAAAAAGACTTTATGAAGAGGAAAGATTGACCCCTTCACATCTTCATAATGAATTTGTCATGACCCGCCTGCGCCTGAAGGAAGGTATTCCCCTGCGGTTTTATGCCGACACTTTTGGACCTAGGGCGCTTGAGAATCTTAATCGAGTTGTTAGCCATTGGCGTCCGGATTTGTATGAACGGAATACCACTGGATTAAGACTAACCTCCCAGGGCTTACTTTTGGCTGATCATCTTGCGGCTGAACTTTTTGTAGATTGAACCGATTTTTTCAACTTTGGGCCCTGTTTTGGAAAAATTTAAGGGTATGAAAAAACTACTTTTTTTCTTGTTTGGCGGGTTGCTCGTCCCCTTTGCAAAAGCTCAAAATGGCACCGATCTGCCCGAAGGTCTATATGCTGTAATCAAAACCAACAAAGGCGAAATCACCTTGCGCCTTGAATACAAAAAAGTTCCTATGACCGTGGCCAATTTTGTGGGCCTGGCCGAGGGTAAAATCCCCAATACCGCGCGTCCTTTGGGAAAACCATTCTATGACGGGCTCAAATTTCACCGTGTGATTCAGGACTTTATGATTCAGGGGGGTGACCCTCAGGGAAATGGTATGGGAGGCCCAGGCTACAAATTTCCAGACGAGTTTGACCCCTCTCTGCGTCACGACGGGCCGGGCGTCCTTAGCATGGCCAATGCGGGGCCTGGCACAAACGGCAGCCAGTTTTTCATTACCCACAAAGAAACTCCGTGGCTGGATAATAAGCACAGCGTTTTTGGTCGGGTAGTCAAGGGGCAAGAAGTGGTTAATGCCATTCGGCAGGGAGACGTGATCGAATCTGTACGTATCCTGCGCATTGGTAAAGAGGCTAAGGCTTTTGACGCTTTTAAGGTATTTAAGGAAAAATCCGGTGTAGATTTCTCAAAAATTAAATCCCCGGAAGCCAGTAAATAATTACTGCATGACATTAGATTCTGCCGCAAGGCCTTTTGCGGGTCGCCCGCTCGGATTTTTATCTATTAATTAATCAACTTTCTTTTTTAGTGGATTTTAAATCTTCACGCATTAAAATTTTTTGTGCCTTTGAATTAAAAAAAGGAATTCCGCAAATGATTTAATATCAAATAATTTATGTTAAGATAATTCTTTTTAATAATTACTCTTTATTAATTTTTAGTTCTGGTAACCTTATTGAGTAAAAAAAATATTTTCCAAATATGGGATCTTTTTTATAATTCTTTTTTTGAGTTAGTAGAATATTATCAAGCATTCCTTTGAGATCCCTTTAGCGGCTGCCTTGTATACCTATCTTTGCAGCCGTTTTTTAATTCGGCCCCACTTGTATGGACCGTAATTCAATCATTGGAATTATCCTCATTGTCCTGGTGGTAGTTGTGTTTTCCATCATTAATCAGCCCAGTGCCGACCAACTTGCCCATCAAAGAGCTATCCGCGACAGCATTCGTCAAGCCAGGGAACAAACCCTACGCGCCGACAGCCTTTCCGCTGCGTCCTCTGAAATAAAAGGAGATTCTACTATTTCCTTGATCGGGGCAGACCAATCCCGAACAGACTCCGTACTATATTCTCCGTTCAATCGTGCCAGGAGGCAGCCGTCGTCGGTTTATAAATGGCGCAACCCCCACATGGAAGTCACTTTTGACACGCGGGGCGCTCAGATATACGAAATTCGGTTGCTCAAGTACAAAAATTATTTAACCAAAGATACTTTGAGTCTTTTTATTCCAGGCTCTCAGCGCATGGGGATTCCTCTCTCCGTGAGGAATCATTTGATACGCACTGACAGTCTCACTTTTGATATGAAGGTAGAGGCCGGTGACACCACCCGCCTTGTCTTCACTCTTCATGACGATTCACTCCGTCCTTTTCTTGAATTGGAGTATAAGCTGCCTCCCGAAGGTTATATGTTAGGCCTACGCATTAAAGGCCACGACCTCCAGCGTTTGGTACCCGGTCAGCCGCTGGACCTGGAATGGGAACAAAAAACACCTCAGCAGGAAAAAGATGCCGCCAATGAAAAAAGCAAGTCCACTATTTTTTTTATGGACCTGAGCGGAGACGTGGAAGAAATGGGAGCGAGGGAATCAGAAAAAGAAGAAGTGACTTACGACCTCCGTTGGGTGGGTTTTTCGCAGCAATTCTTCACCACCACGCTGATCGCTGAAAAAGCTTTGGTTAGGCCCTCAACCCTCGTAACGGAACCTGCAAACCCATCCCAGAGCAAATGGCTACGTCGTTACGAAGCCACCCTACGCCTGCCTTTGACCGGTCAGGGTGAGGAATCGGCTGAATTTAGGTTATATGCCGGCCCCAAGGATTATAAGTTGCTTAAAAAATACAAACTGGGTCTAGAAGAGCAAATTAACCTCGGCTGGCGGGGCTTTCGTTGGATTAATACCCTTTTCATCATTAATATTTTTCAATGGCTCAATAGTTTTAATCTCAATTATGGACTTATCATATTTATTCTCACTCTTATTGTTAAGATAGTGCTTTCGCCCATCACTTACCGGATGTACGTGTCCAGCGCCAAGATGCGCATTCTGAAACCCGATATCGATGCTCTAAACGAAAAATATCCAAAACCCGAAGACGCCCTCAAAAAACAGCAGGAAATGATGGCCTTGTATCGCAGGGCCGGCGTCAATCCGTTGGCCGGATGTGTGCCAGCCTTGTTGCAAATGCCTCTGCTCTTTGCTATGCTCAGCTTTTTCCCTTCTTCTATAGAACTGCGCCAGCAGTCGTTTCTCTGGGCCGATGACCTGAGCACCTATGATGCTATCCTTACCTTTGGCTATGTGCCTCTCCTCAGCGATTGGTATGGCAGCCATGTGAGCCTCTTAGCCATCCTGATGACCGCCTCCACCGTGCTGTACACTCTGATGACCAATACCAACCTAGGTACAGGCCCTCAGGCCCAGCAAATGAAAATCATGATGTACATCATGCCGGTGTTTTTCCTCCTTTTTCTTAACACCCAGCCAGCAGCCCTGTGTCTATATTACCTTATTGCTAATGTGGTGTCTATTCTGCAAACCATAATTATCAGAAAATACATTATAGATGAAGAAAAATTGCGGGCCCGTATTGAAGAAAATAAACGCCGGCCGGAAACCCGCAAATCCAAGTGGCAGCTCAGACTGGAAGAACTGCAGCGCATCCAGCGGCAGAGATTAGAAGAAATTCAAAGAAGACAGCGACGCTCAAGACGTTAATTTTGAAGTATGAAAACAGCAGAGCTACGCCCGGAATCTGTGGGCGTAGCTGTGGCTATTGTTCCCGACATGCCGGGCAATCAGCCGGGAGAATGGAGTGTGTACCTGCTTAATCTGAATGATTTCCCCATTTACGGAATATTAATAACGAGCAAAGGATATGGATTCCTAAATAACGAAAAAAAGGTAACCTCTGTGATCCGCCGCTTTTTTGACGACCTGCCGGCCCACAGCTACTTGAAAATTGAGCCAATCATGGAAGATATTTTTGGCTTAACCAATGAATATTGGGTAAGCTATTATGTGAACCGACAGGTTTTTGATAAGCGATTCATCTTTCTGCCCGAGACCATTCAACGCCATAACGCTGTGAACATTCCTCTGCTTGACCGCAAAGGTGTGCTGATCACTTAATTTCGCCGGTTATGGAAGAGTGGTGGCATTCTGAAGTATGGCATAATCCGGTGCAACAATGGGTGATTTCCCTCAGCATTGTGGTGCTGACGGCCCTCTTTGCAGGACTGTTGTACCGCATTCTGAATCACTTTTTGCATCAGATAGCCCGACGCACTCCCACACGGCTGGACGACATTATCCTGGAACAGATACGCCGACCGGCCATCCTGGGAATTGTTCTGGCAGGGCTGTGGTTCGCCCTTGAACGCCTGCACTTTACCGATATCATTGACCGCCGCATTGCTAAGGCCTTTGTCATTCTAATTGCTTTAAATATCACATGGGCCGTCACCCGTGTAGTGAGCGCCCTCATCCGGGAAGTGCTCATGCCCTATGCCCAGCGCGACGACAACAGCCTGGATATTCAGCGCATTAAGCTCCTGCAACAGTTGTCCGTCCTGTTTATTTGGGCCCTGGGTATCATCCTGGGCCTTCAGCAGGCGGGTTTTGACGTGGCCGCCCTGATTGCGGGTCTGGGTATCGGCGGAATAGCCATCGCCCTGGCCGCCCAAGATACTGTCAAAAACATGCTGGGGGGCCTCATTCTGTTTATGGATAAACCCTTCCGCCTGGGGGACCGGATTGTCATTGAAGGCTTTGACGGGCACGTGCAGGATATCGGGATCCGCAGCACCCGCATCAAAACGCTGGAAGGACGCATCGTCACAATTCCCAACGCCCATTTTACCGAAAAACCGATTGAAAATATTACCACCGGACCAGCCTTCCGAGTAGCCACGAATCTGGGATTGGTATATCATACATCCCACGAAAAACTTCAGGAAGCCATCACCATACTCCAGCAGATAGCCTCTTCCAGGGACGACCTGGAGGAAGGTACTTGTGCTTTTTTGGAAGGTTTTGGAGAATATGCGCTCAACATTCGTTTCCTCTATTACATCAAGCCCGGCGCAGATATCTTTAGAGTCCGCAATGAAATTAACTTTGAAATACTGAAGCGCTTCCGCCAGGCAGGTCTTGAATTTGCCTATCCTACCCGCACCATTTTCATGGAAAATAACACTTAAACCATCATTACTTTTTTATCATTGTGGAATAAAATAGTAATTATATGAAAAAAATCAATCCTTTTTTCAAAATTGCCGGGGGCACCCATGGAATTGCAATATGCCTTTTATTGGTTGCATGTAACACCCAGAATAAGAATACAGATGGTATCACCCTGAAATTAAATCTTACAAAAGGGTCTAAAATGAATTTGGATTTCCGTGCTGACCAAAATATAGAAACGGAATCCATGGGACAAAAAATGACCATAGAGCAGAAAATGCAATTTAATATAGAAAATATGGTAGAAGATATAAGCAAATCTGGAAATTACATATTTAAAGCCACCTATCGGCGTATAAAAATTTCTCAGAATCTTCCTGGCATAGGCCAGACGGTGGTAGATACTGACAGTCCTTCCACTAATATCGGTGCTGCGGCAGCCGTTATTGAACCGCTCTTTAAATCATTCATCGGAAAATCGTTCACCATGGAAATGACCCCTCAGGGTAAGGCCGTCCGTACGGACATGTCCGAAATAAAAGCGCTGAGTCCAGAGAGCGGCAACCTTTTGGAAGGAGATAATGGCCTTTTCAGCGGGTACACAGAGTTTCCCGATAAATCTCTGAAGGTGGGCGATTCCTGGGAAGTAGAACGGGACTTAAACAGCCAAAAATACCTCATGCGTATTAAGGCCAAGTACACCCTCAAAGAAGTAAAGGACGGATTGGCCCTTATCCATCTCACAGGGCAATATTTGCCTTCTGATGATAAATCCTCCGTTTCAGGTTTCTTAGAAGGAGATCTGCATGTGGATACTCAAACAGGATGGACAAAAGAGGCCTTACTCCGACAGGATCTCACGTTCAGCAGTTCTGAATTGGGCTTAGGCACACCTTTGAAAATTAAAAGTACGATTACCCTAATGTCCAATTAAATTTTAATTATTTATTTTTTTTCATTTCTAAAGCACTTTTATTTCCTAGATATATTTATCTCATCACATATTTTTAAAATTGTTTAAACGGGCAGTTATTATCATCTTTTTTTGAAGAATTTCCTGCTCATATTCATTACTGAATCATTGGAGATTTTTTTTCCTTTAATTAAGGGGGAGTTCCTATGAGTTAAGGTAGAATCTAGAAAAGTATAGAAGATTAACCCTGTAGACAAGAAAATAAATAAATGTACAAATGTTTGCCGTAAATGAAAAAGTAAAACTTTACTTGAAAAGCGTTATGGTAGTAAGGAGTACCATAGAGGATATATCTGTGGAAAGCGATACCACCCCTTACCCCTGTTTAGATAAACTGCGAATAGACCGTAGTATTGGGGCTCTCTTGAGGTTGACTGGGGTTCAGACTTTTATTTCTCCGGAAACAAAGTTCTGAAAGAAATAAGATTAATGAATTGCCGGGGAAATCTGTTGAAGGTAAAAAATTCATCCCCAACTTCACCATGCGGCAAAGTGTTTAATACCAATGCAAGACATACTTTTCAGTGTAAATTCTAAACTATTCCATGTGACGAAAGTAGATCATTTGTTGAGCATAATTGAGGAATTTGTGGGGGAGCCTATAAGGATTTAAGACAGTAGGGAAGAGGAGTCTGAATACTCCTTAGTCCCGATGAACTTAGTGAAGCTCAATTCCAGATATAGGCTTCAGAAAATAAGTTAGCAACCTGGTCCTTATCAGCTATGAGGCCTTTTTCAATCTGAAAATGGCATTACAAAAGTAAACGGGCAAATGAACTAACAGCTCCGTTTTGATGAATCTGTATACTGCGCCCCACCCGATAGTCATCCAACCCAATCGGGTTATCCAGACATGAATTTTCCGTGCGCTAAATTGCGCGTGATGTATTTCAGCGAAAGCAATAGCTGATTTAAGGAGTAAAAAAATTCTCTTCAAAATGGACTTTGATTAATTTGGATTGGAGGGGAGGATAATTGCCAGAGTGCTACAGGTGATGTAGGTAATTATCTAAATGCTAAAATACCTTCACCTATCCAAGTTTGAGGGTATTTATGGATTAGCGGAGCGCTGCGCCAGTCCTGAAATTTCAGACAATAATACCACCCCCTACTAAGTGATCTCCCTCATAAAAGACGGCCGACTGGCCAGGAGCCACGGCACTGACAGGGCGTTCAAAAGTGAGCTCTAGCATGTTTCCTTCTTTACGCAGTGTGGCCGGGGCGCCAGGGTCCTTGTAACGGATTTTGGCCCATACACGCAAAGGCTCATTGATTTCTTTATACTTTATCAGGTTGTAATCTCTGACAAAAATGGTGGTTTGACGTAGTTCCTCCTCGGTTCCAATGTAGATGGTATTGGTTTCGGGTTCAATGCGGGTAACGTACACGGGATAGCCAAGAGCTAGACCGAGGCCTTTACGCTGGCCCACAGTGTAGAAAGGATAGCCCTGGTGGGTGCCTACGATTTTTCCGCTGCTATCTCTGAAAGGACCCGGGCCTATTTTTTTGTCCAGGTCTGGGATCCGGCGACGCAGAAAAGCACGGTAGTCATTGTCGGGTACAAAACAGATTTCGTAGCTTTCCGCTTTACGGGCCAAAAATTCATATCCAGCCTGGCGGGCTATTGCACGAATTTCCGCCTTAGTATAGGCCCCTAAGGGAAGGATGGTACGGGAAAGAGCGGCCTGACTAAGCCCCCAGAGCACATAGCTTTGATCTTTGGCTTGGTCGCGACCCCGGGAGACCACATAACGGTCATTAATTAGATGAACAGAGGCATAGTGACCGGTAGCAATCCAGCGGCAACCCAGCAAATCGGCCCGGCGCAGCAAGGCATTCCACTTGATATAGGTGTTACAGAGGACACATGGATTGGGAGTGCGACCCGCTAGATATTCATTGGTAAAATTGTCTATTATGTATTCACCGAATTCCTCTCGGATGTCTAAAATATAATGTGGAAAGCCCAAGTCCACGGCCAGGGCTCGGGCATCATGAATGTCGTCCAAAGAGCAGCAGCCCGTGGTTTTTCTATTTCCACCGCTCGTGGCATAATCCCATGTCTTCATGGTGATTCCTATTACTTCGTATCCCTGGCGGTGAAGTAGCAGAGCCGTGACGCTGCTATCCACGCCGCCGCTCATGGCCACTAGTACTCTATTGTCGGCGAGGTCCATCGGGAGTTATCACTTCAATGGGTTTTTCTTCTTCTTTATAGGGTTGACCACGGGGGCCCTGAGGAAAGCCGTTCTTATACTCTATGATTTCCTTCTGGATACCCCTTTCGTCGTATATGAACCATTTGCCTGTTTTGAGGCCTTTTTCATCGTAATAACCTTCAATTTGTTTTTTGCCATCAGGAGAATACACGATGTATTTGCCCGTGAGGGTATCGTTACGGTAGGTGCCTACGATTTCTACTTGTTTATTTTCATAATATTTACGGTAAGGACCATTTTTGAGATCTTTTTTATAAACCAACTCTTCCAATAGGCTCTTTGATGAGCCATAATAAGTAAAGGCAGGCCCTTCACGAAGACCATTGATATAATTTTCGCGGGCAATGGTATCTCCCTTTTCATCCAGAAACACCCATAGGCCTTCCCGTTTTTTATTACGGTAAAGCCCTATTCCACTCAAGAAACCTTGGGGATCAAAGATTTGGGCTGAACAGGTAACTCCGTCATTGTGCCAATGAAGCACAGCCTTTAGTTTTCCGTTTTCAGCGTGGTAATGTTTGTGAATACCTACGGGTACACCGTTTTGGTATTCACCCTCAGAAATCAGGCGTCCGTCGCTACTCATAATCTTCCAATAACCAGTTTTTTGTCCTTTTTCGTTAAACTGGTTAATGGGCTGTGCCCAAATCTGAACAAACACTCCCAAAAAGTATGGGATCAGGCAGAATTTCACTGGTCCGAATGATTATAGCAAAAGGTATGCAAAGTTAGCGGAGGGTTTGGGTAAGGTATTGTATCAGGCTTATTAGGAAAAGAGAGATTGAATACGTCCTGTGCGGGGCACAAAAAGTTTTAAGTTATACGCCGGCATAGTACGGCCTTTAAAGTAACGGTCTTTCAGGGTGGCAAAAAGGCGGGCGATGCTTTCGGCAAAGGCCCCTTGGCCGCGCATCCGAAGACCAAAGCGAAAGTCTTGAACAGATCCTCCATGGGTAGCTGCAATGGTGTGCAGGATACGATTAGCCCGATCCGGATAATGCCGGCGAAGCCAGTCTTCAAAAATGGTCTGCACGGAGCCATTAAGGCGTACAAGGATATAACCCGCATCTAACGCACCTGCCTCAGCCGCGGACTTCAGAAGCTGGGGTAATTCCTGACTGTTAAGAAAGGGAATCACAGGACCGATGAGGCATCGCACAGGCAC
>JANWWQ010000026.1 GCA_025055635.1 Flavobacteriales bacterium | reverse complement strand
ACTGCCAATGCCGTGGCCACGGTGATTTATACCAACTCGCTGCCCCCAACGGCTGCCGTGGTATGGAGCGGCTTGATGAATTTCCTGGGCGTAATCCTGGGTGGGACTGCTGTAGCAATGGGCATCATCAAGCTACTTCCACCAGATGTATTGTCCACTCAGACCGATATCCAGAACCTCACTCTTATCACTGCATTATTGCTTACAGCCATCATCTGGAACCTGGGCACATGGTATTTCGGCATTCCCTGTTCCAGTTCGCACACGCTCATTGGTTCCATTCTCGGAGTGGGCCTGGGATACAACCTAGTGGAGGGCAGCGATATCAGCGCTGGGGTCAATTGGTATAAAGCGCAGGAAATAGGTCTTTCCTTATTGATTTCTCCTCTGATTGGGTTCACATTTTCCCTGCTCCTGATACGGGTTGTAAAAACATTTGCGTACCGGCCTGTTTTGTTTCGACCGGCTGAGCGCACCAGGCAGCCGCCCTGGTATATACGCACTATATTAATTCTCACCTGTACGGGGGTCAGTTTTTCTCATGGGTCCAACGATGGTCAGAAGGGGGTGGGCCTGGTAATGCTTATTCTCATTGCGCTGGCCCCCCTGCATTTTTCCCTGAATCCGGATATGGCCCCCGACGAGATACAACCGGCCCTGTCCCAACTGGCTTCTTATGTGGAAAACCTTCCCCTGAATGTGTTATCTGTGAATGAACGGGAAAAGAAAGAAAGGACATTGCAATCCCTGCGGCGTTTGAGGGTAAACATGCCATCCCAGGGTCAATGGGTCGATTTGCCCCCCGAAACCGTAAAGTCCCTGCGTTCCGACCTTTATACGGTTCACAACTTTTGCCAATCGATTTTAATTGAAGGCAACAAAGCCCCCGTGGATCAGCAACCCGAAATAAAGAAGGCTCTTAAGGTGCTGCGTACGGGGTTTGACTATGCACCTCGGTGGGTGGTTTTGATGGTTTCCCTCTCCCTTGGAATTGGTACCATGATAGGTTGGAAAAGGATTGTTAAA
Organism: Flavobacteriales bacterium; assembly: GCA_025055635.1. Lineage (GTDB taxonomy): Bacteria > Bacteroidota > Bacteroidia > CAIKAF01 > CAIKAF01 > JANWWQ01. The sequence goes on along the minus strand of JANWWQ010000026.1, from coordinate 26,218 downwards.
ACTATTGGGGAAAAGATAGGAAAGGAGCATTTGAGCTATGTACAAGGCGCCAGTGCCGAAGTCACCGCGGCTGCTACTATTCAACTGGCCTCAGCCACGGGACTACCTGTGTCCACCACCCAGGTACTCAGCAGTGGAGTGGCCGGTACTATGGTGGGTACAGGTGGCCTCCGCAATTTACAAGTGCGTACCGTCCGAGATATTCTCCTCGCCTGGTTGCTGACGTTCCCGGTTACGATGTTCACCAGCGCACTACTTTTCGTGGTAATGCGTCTTTGGCTGGCCTGAGAATCTCTTGATTTGTTTGCTTTTTAATTAAATTAAATAATATTATTTTACAATCCATTTGGATTTCTTTTTTATGATTTCCATAATTGTAAAAAAGTCTTTTAGAAACGAAATAACTTCCTAGAATTATTCCTTGCGGATGACGACTTGCATACGCTTAAATCCGAAAAGAGTTTCCAGTGCCCATGATACCAAAGAAAGTACAATGGAAAACCAGATGGCTGCTCCGAAACTGCGCAGTTGGAAACCAGGAACAATCTCAGAAGCAAGCGCTACAATAATTCCATTGATAACAAGGAGGAATAGTCCCAAGGAAAAAATGGTCACTGGGATGGTGAGAAACACAAGGAGAGGTTTCAGAAAATGGTTCAATAAACCAATTACGGCGGCCAACACCACCGTGTGCCAGAGCGATTGAATGCGAACACTTCCCACAATTTGATCCGTCAGCCAAATGGCCATAACTTGTACCAGAAAGAGTAGTAAAGTCCGCCATATTTGTGCTCGTAAGGGCATTTCATTAATTTGTCCCATTACTGTGTCACATTTACATTGGCTGGTTCAAAGCGCCGGGTACGGATATTGTACTTGTTTCCTTTTTCCATAATGTGGACCACTAAGTTTTCTACGGATATAGGTTGTCCTTCTTCAATTTCAGCAATATTGTTGTGTCGTATGAAGCGGCCGTCAATAATAATAGTAGCGCCAGAGCCAATGCCTTCCAGTTCGCATCCATTCCGGATTATCACTCCTGTATCCTCTCCAAGTCCAATGCCAATGGCTTGAGGATTGGCTGCCACGGCTTGGGCCAGGCGGGGGAAACGACCCCTTTTATTAAAATGGGAGTCGATGATAATGTCTTTGTTGAATCCCAATCCCGTGGTGATTTTTACCTCGCCCTTCAGGTGGGCGTTGGAGGCATTGCCCTGGTAGATCATTGTGTTGCTCATGGCCATGGCACCGGCACTGGTGCCTGCAATAACAAAATGTTCGGTCCGGTACCGCTCGTGGAGAATTTCTAGAAACCGCGTGCCGCCGAAAATAGCCGTCAGCCGAAGTTGATTGCCCCCTGAAAACATCACCGCATCAGCTTCCATCAGGCGCCTTACAAAATGATGATTGGTGGCATCCTGCCGATTTCTAATTCGCATATGTCCCACATTTCGCCGACCCAATTTTTCAAAAGCGCTTCGGTAGTTTTCGAAAACTTCGTCCGGAATAGAGGATGCCGTAGTTATCACTTCAATTCGCTTATCTTCATGGCCCACAATCTCGGCAATCACTTTCAGGATACCCATTTCAAAAAAATTCAGGTTGTTGCGCTGGATGATACCAAGCTCCAGGTCGGTACCTTTATCCTCTGCACCTCCTATGGGTATCAAAATTCCCTTTACTTCATTTTCCATTCACTTAAATTTAATGCAAAGGTATTTTTTCTCCTGATTATTTAATTAAGGGGGCGTGCACCAAGCAGGGCGATGTAGGCGAGCCGTCATTCGCTGCACTCGGTTAGCAGTTGCATTCGATCCGCGCGGATGGGTCTTTTGCGGGCTGGGAGTTTGATCCCACAATACTAACCACAGGTCTTAAGGCTGTTAGGCAAGAGAGAGCCGGCCTAAGGCCCCCTCTGCATCCTTCACGCTTGTTGTTCCGTGATAGGAGGGCTCATTTTTCCTCCCACTTTATCTGAAAATATTGTTACTATCATTCATTGGAAAGAAGTATTAACAAAGAATCGTTTAATTATAAGGAATAAATAAATTTCAAAGAATCCATAATAGGTTTTATTTTGTATAATTAAATTCGGATCTTGTAGGAATCAATAAAATTATTAAATGCCAAGTTGAAGAGATATTTTGTTCTTCGCGAATAAAATTAATCCTCCTTCATATATCAGATTTGATTTGATACATATAAAACTTACTTGTATAAAAAATGTAATGGAAATTCATGCAGGTGATGGGCATAATTAGCCGGAAAATTTTAAATCGGTCCTGCCTATTTTGAGGGTAAATTCTTTTCATTAAAAGTTTTCTGATCAACACGTTACCTATTTTTCAAAATTTGCAATTAGGAATAATGCCGTCGCTTTTCGTTGGCATGTCCTTCTTGTCCTATATGCCTAACTTCGGGGTATGCTGCGGGCAGGGAAACGGTGGCTCTTGCCAGTCGTGGTTTTGGCCTTGGAAATGCCTGCGCAAGCTCAGATGCCTTGGGCCCTGCGTCAACGCCGGCTGCCCGTATCGGATACTATCAGGTGCGACACCCTTTTTCTGTTAGCCGGTTCAATAAGCCTTATAGGTGTACACGGCACCCTGCCCGATTCGTGCTGGCGCTTATTGAAAGGCGGAAAAAGCATCTGGTTGAATAATACGTGCCGGCTTCTCACTGCCGATTCCGTGACAGTACTTTACAAAGTATTGCCGGTGCCTGCCGTGCCTGTGGCACTGAAAGACCGTCAACTCATCCGAACGGATTCCAATGCCCTGCCTGAACTGCGTTTTTATCAACCGGATGCACCGCGGCGTGATAATAACCTTTGGGGCAGCATTAACAAAAACGGCTCATTAACACGGGGCATAACGGTAGGGAACAATCAAGACCTTGCCCTTAATTCGGCTCTAAACATGCAGTTAGAGGGGACTTTGGGGCATGGGGTACAGGTACGCGCGGCCATCACTGATGAAAACATTCCCTTGCAGCCGGAGGGTACCCGGCAAAATCTCCAAGATTTTGACCGTGTTTATATTGAGGTGTGGAAAGACCGGCATAAAGCCATTGCAGGCGATTACTTCGTGAATCGTCCCCGCAGTTATTTTCTAAATGTTTTCAAAAGAGCCCAGGGCCTGCAGCTGACCACAGCCTTGACCAACCGTGAAATTTTTGGTACGAAATCCCCCGATGGCGAAATGCGGGTGATGATTTCCGGATCCATCGCCCGCGGACGATTTGCTCGCAATCAGTTCATGGGCATTGAGGGGAAGCAGGGACCCTATCAGCTTCGTGGAGCCGATCAAGAAACCTTCATTGTGGTGCTTTCGGGTACCGAACGGGTATTTATAGATGGTGTGTTGCTCAAGCGTGGTCAGGAGCACGATTACATTATAGACTACAACATGGCCCAGATCACCTTTACAGCGCGCCAGTTGATTACCAAGGATCGGCGTATAGTGGTGGAATTTGAATACAGCGACCGTCAGTATCTGCGAACCATGTACCACTTGAACAAGGAGTGGGACATAGGTAAAGTATCTCTGCGTCTGAACATCTTCAGCGAACAGGACAGTAAGAACCAACCTTTGCAACAGGCTCTCTCTCCTTCCCAAAGAGAATTGCTCCGAGCGGTGGGTGATAGTGTTCGCTTTGCAGTGAGTCCCTCGGCCCAGTGGGTTGATTTTTCTCCTCACGAAATTTTATACGAAAAGCGCGACACTTTTTGGAATGGACAACCTGATACCATTTTTGTATACAGTACTGACCCTGCGCGGGCCCGCTGGCGTGTGACCTTCACGGCTGTGGGTCCGGGCCAAGGCGACTATGAGCCCACTGTGGGCTCAGCCAATGGCCGCGTGTTCCGTTACGTGGGAAAAAATCAAGGCAGTTTTAATCCTGTTGTGCGGCTGTTGGCGCCGCGACTTCAGCGGATGATTACACTCGGGGCCACTGTGCGGGCAAGCCATAACCTGGAGTTGGAAACTGAAGCTGCTCTCAGCACCTTGGATAGAAATCTTTTATCTCCCTTGCATAACGGCGATAACCATGCGCCTGCCTTTCGCCTTCAGATGACGCATACACTGCCTTTGAAAAAGGGAGAAGATTCTGGGAATATTCCTCATTTTCGTTGGCGGTTTTGGGGTGAATATGTTCACCGAAATTTTCAGCCTTTTGTGCGCTTCCGAAATGTGGAATTTGGCCGTGATTGGAACATTACCCAATATGAACAAAGTGGCGACGAATTTTTACCCGGGGCAGGTTTGGAGGTTTACAGGGGTCAAAAATGGTCGGTGCGGTATGAAGTTCAAGGTTTTTTGAAAGGCTCCTGGTATCAAGCCTTTCGCCAACTGATTCAGGCTGAAACTAAAACGAAGAGGATTTACTTCCGTACATGGATGACAGCCACCCCTATGGCGCCTGATACCAACAGGAGTTTTTTTGCTCGCCACCGCACCTTGTTCCGTTGGACATTTATGAATTCTATGGCATTGGAGTTAGTTGGTGACGATGAGTATAACATTACGCGCACAGCTACCTCTCGCAGGATATTATCTTTGGCTTATGCCTTTAGCGATTGGCAGGTGGCCTTAACAGTGCCCGATTCCCAGCGGCGTTTCACGTGGAGGCTATTTTATCGGAGCCGTAGCGATTGGAGGCCTGATACTGTAACCCTGCGCCATACGGCCGTAGGGCATAACGCAGGGGTACGGTTAGGATGGTCCCTGACCACCCACCAACGGATGTCAGCCACCCTAGAATACCGACTTTTGAATATTCGGCGGGCGACACTCATTAGTGATAAACCAGACAATTCCCTTGTATCCCGTCTGGAGTACCAAGGCCGATTCATGAATCAGAGCGTGGCTATCAATTTTTTTTATGAGACAGGCAGTGGTTTTGAGGTACGACGGACGTTGAGCTACCTTCCTGTGAATAACGGACAAGGCACGCATTTTTGGGACCCTTCTGTGGATTACAATGGCAACGGTGTGGCGGATCTGGACGAATTCCAACCTGCAACCCTGCCTGGCCAAGGTAATTACATGCGAGTCCTGGTGAATACTGGAGAATTGGTACGCACTTTTAACAACCAGTTTAACGCCAACATATTCCTGCGCATACCTGCTGCCTGGAGAAAATCCGTGGGCTTTAAGCGGTTTCTGTCACGGTGGAGCCTGCAGGGCACCTATACTACTGATAGAAAAACTCAAACTAACAATCCTAATACAGCCTATAATCCATTTTACTCAACTCTGGGCGACACAGCCTTGGTGGCCTATAGTACTTCATGGCGGGCTGCTTTGTTTTTTAATCGAAACGAAGGGAGGACGGGGTTGGATCTTAACTATCGGGAAAATGCCTCTCGCCTTTTGCTGACTAATGGCCCCGAAAGCCGGCTTTTCCGTTCGGTAAGCGTGGATTTTCGTCTCAACGCTGGCCCCCACCTCACGCTGAATACAGAATTGGAAAGGCAGGCCCGCAGTACAGAAATACCATTCCTACCTACCCGGAACTACAGAATCAGTGCCTACTCAGCGGCTCAAAAACTCACCTGGCAGCGGGGTACGCGCTGGAGGGTGATGGCCGGGTACGTATGGAGTCGACGCTTAGCCAAAGACCAGACAGCAGGTTCTGCCTTGGTTCAGATGCACACTTGCGGACCTGAATTTACCTTTAATGTAACTACCAAAGGCACAGCGACCGTGCGTATTCAGCATATTTATATTTATAGCCCTACCTCGGTAAAGGGGCCCCTTTCTTTTGACCTTTATGATGCCCTACAGCCTGGACATAATGGTTCCCTGGGATTAAACGTCCAGTATACGCTTGGAAAAAACATCCAGCTTAACTTTCAATATGAAGGCAGAATAGGCCGATTCAGACCCGTGCACAATGGAGGAGTGCAGGTGAGGGCCTTCTTCTGAGTGACAATTTGTCATAAAATTTATCTTTATTAAGACATTTTGTCTGTAAATTTTTTAAAAAATCTGCCGGATTGGCCATAAAACTCTATGGAATGATGTTTGCCCCATAGTGGGTGATAACATGTTAAACTCTAAAAACTTAAAGCCATGTATCCCGTGTTAAGATCCACATTTCCGTCCATCACCAAGATGATGGAAGACATCTTTGACAGCGACTTGTTCCGCTTTCCGCTCACCGATGTGAGCCTACCTCCGGTAAACATTTCCCGGAGTGATGATGCTTACGATATTGAGATGGCCGTACCGGGCTTCCAGAAAGGTGATTTCAAGATATCTGTGGAAGATGGGGTGTTGAAGATTTCTGGGGAGCACAAAAGCGAGCAGGAGAAGAAGGAAAAGAATTACACGCGCCGGGAATTTTCTTTTAGTTCCTTTGAGCGCAGTTTCCGCCTGCCCGAGGAGTGCAATCCAGAGAACGTCACTGCATCCTATGAAAACGGCGTGTTGTATGTTAAAGTGCCCACAAAGCCGGCCATCAAAAAGGTTCATGAGATTGCAGTGAAGTAAATCAAAGTCCTGTCAAAGAGTCTTGGAAAAGAAAGCCACCTTCGGGTGGCTTTTTTATTAATTTTTAAAAATTGAATAAATAAAAATGAAAGATTTTGTGGGGTTTAATCTAAACTGCAATTAATGAATGTACTTGTTTTTTTTAGAATTGAAGGGCCTCTGAGGGATCCCAGAACAATTCCTTAAACCGTACCACACGATCTTCCTTCACTTCTACCCCTTCGCAAGCTAATCGTTCTTCCATACTTAGGCCGTGGAAGTGGTGTTTCCCTGACAGTAGGCCGTTGCGGTTGACTACCCGGTGGGCCGGTACATCAGGTAATTGGTGGCTGGCATTCAAAGCGTATCCCACATAGCGGGCCGAGTGACCCGTGCCCAAGAATCGGGCGATGGCGCCATACGTCGTAACCCTTCCGGGTGGGACCAGTCGGACTACATCCCACACTTTCTCAAAGAAAGAATATTTATCCAGGTTATCAGGATGGAACTGTGTCTTTTTCATAAAGCAAAGAAGCCAATTCCTCTTCAAAATTCAGCGAACTTAGGCTATGGCGTAGGCGGTCTGTGATGATTGGAATTGATAGGGGTGTGGGAGTTTGAGTGTGGCAAATTTTTACAGGTTGCGTCGCTAATTGATGGAAATAATGATGCACTCGGTGAAATTCTAAACCGGCAAAGGCCTCTTCAATAGCTTGCCTCAAGAGGAGATTTCCCGGATCGTGTTCGCTAAGGACTTCAAAAAGAAGGGAAGCAGAAGCCTGAAGGTGTCGGGCCTTTTTACGTTTATCAGGGTAACCGTCAAACACCAGTCCGGCCACCCGTGCGATGTCGCGGAAACGCCGGCGGGCTATTTCCACGGCATTGACACTTTGCTGGAGGTCAGCATCCAGATTTTGAGTTGAGAACAAGCCTTTTTCCCAGAGTTCCGAAAGGGGAAGAGGGCGGTCACTTTGAATTTCCAGGCCATAATCATTCATGGCAAGGGATACTCTGATAGGCATGAGTTTGCTGAGACGGAAGGCCAAGAGGGCCCCTATGGCTTCGTGGGCAATACGCCCTTCCATGGGATAGAGCAAAGTATGATGGCCAAGGCGAGTGGAGAATTGTTCAATGAGCTGAAAACCGGAATGGGGGAGATCCGACATTTGGAGTTGAAGTTCCAGCAAGGGCCGTAAAGCCTTTAATTCCGGCTCGGAGTAGTCTCCTTCACGGGCTTTGCCAAACATTTCAAGAATGAGGTGGGCCAACTGAGAAGAGAGGGGTAATCGCCCACCCATCCAACTGGGCACACGGGCTTTGTCGGGGGGAGCAGGCTCCACCCAAGCCTCATTATCACGAATACTTTTAAGACGCAGAGATTGACCTGCAAACCAAAAGGCCTCGCCGGTTTCCAAGCCTGAAAGGAACCATTCTTCTATTTGTCCTAATCGTTTTCCATTGGTCAGCCTCACCCACATCATGCTGTCCGAGGGTATAACGCCTATCTGGAGCCGGTGGCGTCTGGCGATATGAGGTTGCCTTACGCGATATTTTCCTTCCTGAATTTCCATTCTTCGGTAGTCCTCGTAAGCAGTAAGGGCTTGCCCCCCTTGCGCCGCAAAGGCAAGATGTTTTTGGAAATCTTCCCATGTTATGTTAGCAAAAGTATGGGTCTGACGGACCACAGCCCAGAGGGTATCTGCTGTAAATCCCTGGGATACGGCTAAGGTGGTCATGAATTGCATGAGGACGTCCCAGCACACGGGAAGAGTTGGGGGCGGTTCAATGAAGCGGCGTCGAACGGCTTGACGCAAAGCAGCGCCTTCCACCAACTCCATGCTATGGGTGGGCACAAACCATACCCGAGAAGGACGGCCTGGGGCATGGCCGCTGCGCCCGGCTCGTTGTATAAAGCGGGCGGAGCTTTTAGGGCTCCCTACTTGGATGACACGCTCTACAGGCAAAAAATCTACTCCCAAGTCAAGGCTACTGGTGCACACAACCGCTTTGAGGCGTCCATCTTTCAGGCGATTCTCCACCCAGTGGCGCAATTCTCCGTCCAGGGAACCGTGATGGAGGGCTAATTGGCCGGCTAATTCCGGACACACGGTCAGGTAATGCTGGTACCACAATTCTGATTGGCTCCGCGTATTAGTGAAAATGAGCGTGCTGCCTTGCCGGCGAATGATGGGGAGAGTTTTTTCCAACAAACGCAGACCGATGTGGCCACTTTGGGGGAGATCCTCAATATTATTGGGAACGATAGAACGAATGTAGATTGGCTTTTGTGCGGGGCCTTCTACCAAAACATATTGCGGCGTATGGGAGCCAAATAGAGCTTTAGCGGCATTATTGAGGTTTCCAAATGTAGCCGAGATCCCCCAGAGCAAACAGTTGGGCGATAATCTGCGTATCCAGGCTACGGCCAATTCCGTCATGACGCCGCGCTTAGTGCCAATTAGCTCGTGCCATTCATCCACAATCAAGCCTTCTAGGTTTTCCAGCAGGGCGGGATATCCTCGGGAGGCCAATATGATATGGAGGCTTTCGGGGGTGGTTACCAGGACATGAGGCGGTTTGGAAAAAAGGTTCTTCTTTTCCTGAGCGGTGCTGTCACCTGTGCGCACAAGCACCTCCATGGGAATCTCAATATCGGCGAGGGGCTTCTGAAGCGCCTTAGCGATTTCGTAACTCAAAGCCCGTAAGGGAGTAATCCAAAGCAAGCGCAGGCGACGAGGCCAAGAATCATTTACGTGTCTATGGAGCCAAGCATTGAGGAAGCCGAGCCAAAGGGCGTAAGTTTTACCACTGCCAGTAGCGGCTGAGAGGAGGCCATTGGCGCCCCTACCCACCTCTTGCCAACAGTGGAGTTGAAATGGAGCTGGTTTCCAGCCCTGATGGGACATCCATTGTTCCAAAAGGGGGTGGAGGGTCATGATTAAATACTAACGAACCAATAGCTTGGATGTTTTTTACATGTGGAGTACGACAAATAGGGACCTAATGATTAAGTAATAGGTTCAGCAAGGGCCGCGTAGCGGCGATGGGTCGCTAATAACGGGTTCTCGGTGGGGCTGTGGGCCTCCGTTCCGCATGGAGCACGCCCTAGGTAAGGCTACAATAAAACTCAGTTTCCGGAAATGTCTTCCATCAGCTTAATGACAGGCAGGAACTCAGACACCAGCTCGGGTTCTTCAGAAGATTTATCCTCCTGGATAGAGACAAGATTGCCCCAGTTGAGTGCATAGCTGAAAAGGCTCCAGTGGCCATTGTGGTATTCTAAGGCTGTAAGGTTTTCAACCCAGTCACCGGAGTTGAGGTAAGTAATTTTTTTTCCTTTGATACTAAGACTTTTCATGCCTGGCTGGTGGATGTGGCCACACACAACTGTATCAAAGCTATGGTAGACGGCCATTTCCAGTGCTGTGTTCTCAAAATCCGTGATGTACTGCACAGCCCTTTTGACCTTATTTTTTATGATCCGTGAAAAAGAAACGCGTTCTTTCCCTAAAAAGGTAAGTATGTTGTTGATTGTGCGATTGATAAGGATGAGAAGGTCGTATCCTTTGCCTCCGATTTTGGCTAACCATTTGGCGTTAATGATGGAAGGATCAAAAACATCGCCGTGGAAAAACCAGGTTTTTTTTCCATCCAGGTCCAGCACGAGTTTGTTGACGAGGGAAAAGTTAGCAAGATGGAAGTCGGTGAAGCGCCGGAGCATTTCATCATGGTTGCCGGTGATGTAGTACACGCGCACGCCCTGGCTCATCATTTTGAGCAGGCGATTCACAACCTGCATGTGGGTTTTAGGCCAGTAGTTCTTACTGAAATTCCAAATGTCAATGATGTCGCCGTTTAAAATAAGTATTTTGGGCTGAATACTTTTCAGATAGGCGAGGAGTTCTGAAGCATGACAACCATAGGTGCCCAAGTGAACATCAGAAATTACCACAAGATCCAACTCACGCTTCATTTCTAGAAACTAAATACAAAGAAAGGTTGGGCCTTTTACGGAATTGTTGACTGATTTTTAAGTAAAGGGATAATAGAGGGGCACGGAGCTTTAAATTTTTGTTAAGAGGAAAGGACTTTGTTCATTAATTATCAAGCGGTTATTCTAATCTGAAAACCGATTTATGAGGCTTGCATACCATCAGGGCCGGAAACCTGAACGCAGGAAAATGCTTTGCAAGTCATTGATCTTCATTAGGCTATCCAGTGTAATGTCGGGATGTTTTTTGCGGAATTGCCGCACTATTTGCCAGCCAATCCAAACGCCGGTGCGTCCGGGTGTTTCGCGAGGCATTCCATAAGAAAATGGGGCTTCTTCAAAGTATCGGGCGAGGTCCCGGTTTTCTCGGCTTTGCAGAATACCGGCATCTACGAAATATTGCCAAATATTGCGAATGTTTTGGCGGCAGAATTTTTCCTGTTCTTTAGTGTAGCCCACAAGCAGGTAATCCTCCTGATTGGGAAGAATTTTTTCCAAAATACACATAAGCCGTCCGTGATAAATAAGGTTTTCCGCAAAAGTGGGTGTGGCCGAAGGTGGTGGAAATTCTGTGATAAGCCAAGCCCGTAGGGCTTCTGCCGTAAGATATTCGGATTTGCGACGCTGGCGGATGTAGGCCGGCATGTGCATAGCCAGGTAAGCTTCAAAATCAGGACCCAGGTACATATCAATTCCTACGAAGAGTGTGCTGTCGTTGGCTGCGGCAGCGTAGTTGAGCGCCGATAGGCACACCACCAAAGTGGGAAGAGGACGAGATGGAAAGTAAAAATGATAGCGCGCTAGGCCTTTTTTTAGTTCCTGAAAGGGAGTTTCGTCGGTACCATAGAGTGCGCGGGCTTTTTCGTACAGTTGGCGCATGTAATAGTCCGACCTAAAGCCCGCCAGCTCCAAAACAAAGTCTTCTCGGTCGGGGTCTCCCAAACGCAATACCCCTTGGAAATAATCTTTATAAGCGTGAGGAAGGGCATTTTTAATGCTATCTAGTAGGCTGGTATTGTTCAGGGGAGAGGCGAAAAGTGCGATATCTAAACGAACCAAGCGCACGGGAGTGTTGTTCGCTGCCCGTTCGGCCATGCGCTCTTCTTTACTTCCACAGGCCCAGAGTCCTACAAGCAAAATGACAATCCTAAGCCAGTTTTTCATTTCAGTGAAAAATGACTTCAAAGGTATGGTGAGCTGCGTAGGGTTTTTCCCATCCGCTATCGGCTACTTTTGCGCCCAAAAGGCATGCTATGGCTCAATCCCCGCGTTTGGATAACCCTTATCCTACACTTCAAAAGTCCTTAGAAATGCTGGCAAAGGCCAGGCAATACATGACCCCCATTTCTCAAACCCTGGCCAAGGGTCCGGGTCAGTATTCTGAAGGGACCAGCCCTGTATACCTGGAACGGGGCTCAGGATGCCGAGTGTGGGATGTAGATGGGAATGAATATATTGATCTCAATGCCGCTATAGGCCCCCTTTCCATCGGTTATAACATACCTGCAATCAACGAGGCCATCGTGGCCCAACTGGAACGCGGTATCAATTTTTCTTTACCTCATCGCCTGGAAGCGGAGGTAGGGGCGCTTATCCACGAAATTATTCCGAATGCGGAGGCGGTTCGTATCAGTAAGACGGGGGCCGATGTGTGCAGTGCGGCGGTACGATTGGCCCGGGCCTACACAGGGCGGAAGAAGGTGCTTTGTTGCGGTTACCACGGATGGCACGATTGGTATATCAGCGTTACCAGTCGGGCGGCAGGTATTCCCGAAGAGGTGCGCCAATTGACAGGCACTTTTGAGTACAATGACTTGAACTCACTAGAGCAGGCGTTGGACGATGATGTGGCCTGCGTAATCATGGAACCCTTTGTGTTTGATCCCCCGGCGGAGGGGTTCTTGCAGGGAGTTCAGGAATTGTGTCGTCGTAATGGGTCTGTTTTCATTCTGGATGAAATGTGGAGCGGATTCCGGATAGCACTGGGCGGTGCTCAGGAATTTTTCGGTATTCAGCCTGATCTGGCCGTGTACAGCAAAGCGGTAGCCAACGGTATGCCTATTGCCTTTCTCACGGGGCGCCGTGATATCCTGAAGCGATGTGAGGAAGACGTATTCTTCTTTACCACTTTTGGGGGCGAAGCGTTATCCTTAGCAGCTACCGTCGCCACCATTCACTTTTTAAGGGAACATAATGTACCGGCTGTTTTAGCGGCTAAGGGAAAGCTGTTACAGGATGGGCTCAACGCCCTCCTCAAAGAGTTGCATGCAGAGGAATATTTCCTTTGTAAAGGTTACCCTTGTCGCACGACGCTGCACATCTTCCCCAAAGCGGGCGATCCGCTACTGCTAAAAACTTTCATTCAACAAGAAATGATTCGCATGGGTGTGCTATGGCAAGGAAATCATAACATCATGTACGCCCATTCGGAGGAAGACCTCCTGTATGTGCTTCAGGCTTACCGCGTGGCCCTCTCCAAAGCGATGGAAGCCCTAAAGGATGGTACCCTTCAGGCCAAATTGCGCGGTCGGGTTCTGGAGCCTGTTTTCCGGAAAGTGGACCATTTTAATATGAAACCCATGCCCTCAAATACAGTGAAAAGGGATAAGGAATCCCCTAATTAAAAATTTTAATTGGTGAAAAAGTTGGAAAAAATATAAGCACATATCAATGATAATGGAATTCATTTTTTGAGTATTGATAAGGCAAAAATTTTTCAAAAAATACATCTTGCGAATGTTGTTTAAATTCTCGTAGTGAGTCATGAGGAGGAAGAGAACTGGTTTAGCGAATTTCCGGTATGTAAGCCGTTAAATAAATTGGGGAGGAAACTTTTTATCATCAATGATTTGAGGTGAGTTTAATAAATTAGATATGATTATTTAATTTTAATTATTTTATATCAAAAAGCAGCAAAAAGAAAGCCTTCTTTGGGAAGGCCTTCTGCCATAACTATGAATGAGTGTTTTTAAATGAAACAGGAACTACGGTTATTTCACTCGATTTTTTTTAAGGAATTTTCGTCTTAGAAAGAAAATCCTAAATTTATACTAATAGCATTACTGTAAAGCCGAAGGATGCCGCCTGTACCTAATCTTTGCACCTCATACCCCAGACCTAAATTAAGCCCCATCCTATCATTTAAATAATAACGAGCACCTATTTGGGGATATAAGTAAAGACCTACGCCTTTGAACCTGCTATTTAAAGTGTAACCAATACCAAATGCTGCTGTGGGCCTCACGCGGGTTTCCAGGAATACTCCTCGTAAATCCAGGAAAATCGGAAAACTAACAGAGTTGCTTCCAAAGAAGTAACGGAGTCCGATACCTCCGCTTGTGATAAGGTAAGGAATGAATTGATATCCATTAATAACATTCAGTTTAAAACGATCAGTTGCCCAAAAGCTTACCCCAAACTCTACGCCTGCTTCTATGAGGCCCCTATACCCCTGTTCATCATAGGCCTGAGACTTTTTCTTCTTGGAGCTTAAGGGTTTATAGTGGCCCGCATCTTTTAATCTTAAAGGCAAATCTGTTGGGACGTGGAGATTGGTGCTAGTGAGTGCAGGATATTGGCTGGAAAATTTTAAGGAACGGGGGTTCACCTGGTGAGTATACGATGGGGGGACGAACAGAGGGAGAATAGGAATGGAAGAAAACGCCAAAGGATGCCCCGTCGTCCCGGCGCCTGCTGGGAGACTCCTGGTTTTGAGAGAAAGGGGACTACCCTTTAAATCATTGACCTCAATGAAAAGGACTATGGAGAGTAAGTAAAAAATAAGCTTTCTCATAGCAATTAAATTTTACCCGCCCGAAAGTTAAGTTTTTAGAAATTTTATTTTCCAAGTATTTTTCCGCTAAGTTACCAACATCTTTTTAACATATTTTGCCTTATTTCAAATAGTAATTATTACATTTTAATTAACAAGTAATTTCCCCCCTCAAATCACAATACCAGTACTTTTCCCAACTTTCAATAGAAATTGACCGACTGAGCAAATAGTAAATCTTTGCCACGCAAGCCTCTCGCGTCATGTCAAAGGCAGGCAGGGCTCCCGCTTCAGCGAGGCGACGGCCGGTTTCGTATTGGGTCTGCCGCACACCCCCGCGTTTACAGGAGGATATATTAATTATCGGAATTCCCTTTTGGCCGGCCCTTCGGATCCAGGTCAAAATATTAGGATCGTCTGGGGCATTCCCGGTTCCAAAAGTTTCCAGAACTAAGACCTGCATATTTTCTAATTCAACAATAGTCTGCAGTATTTCGGCTTTAAAGCCCGGGAAAAGTGGTAAATAAGCCAGGAGGATGTCTTCCCGAATGGGCGAAAATTGGAAAGGGCGGGAAGGGAAAGATTTCAGCAGATGATCGTTCCATTTGATTTCCACGCCCACTTCAGCCAGCGGAGGGAAATTGGGACTTTCAAAGGCGTCAAAATGCTCCGTACTGATCTTTGTGGCACGACAGGCGCGGAATAGTTTATGATGAAAAAGCAGGCTCACCTCATTAAGCACGGGTCTATTATCGGGCCTTCGCATGGTGGCAATTTCCAGAGCGGTGAGAATATTCTCGCGCCCGTCGGAGCGACGGATATTGAGGGGTAGTTGGGAGCCTGTAAAAATCACTGGCTTGGCCAAATTTTCAAGCATAAAGCTCAGAGCCGAAGCCGTATAGGCCATGGTATCGGTGCCATGAAGCACTACAAAACCGTCAAACGCCTCGTAGTTGTCTGAAATCATTTGGCCCAGTTCGTTCCAGTCTGCTGGAGTGGCTTCAGAAGAGTCCTTAGGGCGCTTAACGGATAAAGGACTCAGGCTGATGTGCAAATCCTCTAGTTCGGGCAGCCACCGGCGCAGCCGACCAAAGTCCACGGGGCGCAATGTCCCCGTCTGAGGGTCTAGCTCGGAGCCAATGGTGCCCCCCGCGTAGATCAAAGCGATACGGGGAACATGACTTGTCATGAGACGTGTTCTTTCCCTATTTCCCTTAAATTTCGCATGACAACGAGGACATCTTTTGTCCAGCTGTATTCCTTTAAATACAGTAATTCAACATCCTTCAGGAAGGGGGTGCTGGCTGGATTACCTGCCGCTTGTTGCCAAGGAGCCAGGATGCCGACACTGAGGCCAGGGATGGGAGGGAGCAAACGGGGGGCCACCCAGGTCCGTTTTCCCTTCAATACTTCCACCACTTGGAAAACAACTTTTCGCGCAATTGCTCCTCGAAGTACAAGATAGGGCATCAATAGCAAGATTACGATGGAAAGCCCCACGTCACACATACGCTTCTGGCGCCTTTTGTGGATATCTGCTAGGGCATTGACTTCCGGAGCAAAGTATTCTCCTCTGTGCTGGGCAGAATGGCTTCCAATGATACAATCGCACCCTTCCAAGGCTACGTGGTAGGCCCAACCTTCGGAAGACAAGGCGTCCATAAGGTTGATAATAAGGGCAGCAGGTAATTCAGCACCGGAGAATACGATGGCCTCTGCTTCAAAAAGGCGCATGGCCTGACGCAGGTAGGTTGCTGCAGCTGGCTCCATGGTGGCACTTAAAACCACCTCTCCTACAACCTTTAAATTGTTTGTGCTGGCACTTAATATTTGGCGAATACGCGTTCCATCCTTACCCTTGGTTACAAGAACCGTACGCTTGGGTTCCAGACCGTTTTCATGTTCCTGCCCCCCAGTCAAATATTGCCACCAGAAGCGATTCAGGACAAATACCGCCCCTGTAGCCACAGCCCCTGCCACCGTGATGGCGCGCGAAAAGCGCCAATGCTCAGGTAACAAGGCGTATATGATAAGTATCGTCAGTGTCCCAATAAGCAAACCGCGCAGTAAGGAGAGTGTCCTATAAGGCCTCTGATAAGCACCGCTAATGGCGGCTGAAAGCATCCACACCCCTACGTAAGCTGGCAACACGTATTGCGTAAAGCGGGCTGGGTAATATTCCGGCAGGTCCTTCATTTGCACGGCCCACCAGTGTGTTAGTTTCAGGAGCAAGGTATAAGACAAGACAAAGTCCGCCGAAGGTAGTGCAAGCCAATTCCAGGCTCTGCGTACCACTGCTAGAGAAGCCCGGAGGCCCACTGCCATTCTCACCAGCAAGCGCAAAACTTTTTTCCCAGGACCGGTAAAATGTTTGTCGGCAAAGAGAACCATGGCCTGGTAAAACACTTTGACGTACTTCAGGCTGGCTTTGCGAGTGCTTTCACCCTTGTAATGAACAATAGTGACATGGGGAAAATAGTAGTTGAAGTAGCCGGCCTGCGTGATGCGATAGGAAAGATCCACATCTTCACCATACATGAAGAAGCGCTCATCCAAAAGTCCCACTTTATCCAAAACACTTTTCCGCATCAACATGAAAGCTCCTGAAAGCACTTCAACTTGATGTATAGATTTCTCGTCCAAGTAGCGCAGATGGTATTGTCCGAAAAGGCGCGAACGGGGGAAAAGGGAAGCGAAACCAAATATTTTCGTGAAAGCCACCCATAGGGTGGGGAGTCCCCTTTTTGATTCCGGCAAAAACTTACCGGCACCGTCTATCATGCGCACTCCCAGAGCCCCAGCTTCCGGATGCTTATCCATGAAGGCACATATGTCCTGTAAGGCGTTTTCTGGGATAAGGGTATCCGGATTCAACAGCAGTACATAACGTCCGCGTGCCATCCGAATAGCCTGGTTATTGGCTCGTGAGAAACCAAGGTTCTCCCCATTTTTGATGAGCTTGCACCATGGAAATCGGGTTTCCACCATGGCCACGCTATCGTCCGTGCTATGGTTGTCCACCACGAACACCTCTACGGCGTCTTTCGGAAAGCGGCGTAAGGCTCTATCTATGCTCCACAAGCACTGCTCCAGAAAATACCGCACGTTGTAGCTAACTACCACGACCGACAACACTACTTCAGTATTTGGATTAGAAAGCTTGTGGTTAGAGACGCTTTGTTCCGTTACCATCAGGAAGCAGGCACTGTGATGCGGCACATACGAATGCGATGGGTGCCTCCGATGGCCATTACCACTAATTCATTGCTAGCTATTTGGCGTGAAAATTTGGGTCGCAGCACCCAGCCAGCTTGCTCGGTATTGAACAATACCGATTTGCGTAGGGTTCCATCAAAAAACAAGCTTATGCACACGACATCGGCTCTTTGGGGCCGGTTCATTACTCGGTATTCTGCGGGACTAGAAACCGAAGCATTTCGTGGATTGTCCAAAAAAATAAAGTGCATACCTGCTTCGTTAATGGCCAGCGCATACGAAAGGTAGTATCCGTCATCGTCCATGGAATTTTGAAATTTGGGTACCACCAGATTTTTTCGGATGCGTCCGGAACTGTCCACCTGAATGGCAATAATACTGTTATAATTATAGAAATAGTTGCAGTACAGAAATCCCCGCGCATCACGCACGCACACTTCCTGCATCCAGTATTGCTCACCAATGATCCAAACGTTCCCAGAAGGGGCAGGCACCACTTGGCGCAGCATGAACCGAGGTAGGGAGGCCGAACGGGGCGGTTTCTTCTCACCTAAGGCCTCCATGGCAAAATCTTTTTCAAATTCCATGCGGTCTTTTGTAAGAAGCATCAGGGAATCTATCTGCACCGTGTAGTGCAGCGTACCCCTTATAGCTGAACCGCTGCTTTCCGAATAAAATCCGCTTAGGTAAAGGTGCTGTCCAGACAGCGACAAGGCCAGTTCCTGTGCAGCTCCCTCCGGCTCACGGAACACAATCTCTTGGGCTGTTGCGGGAGGCGTGATGCGCAGCTTCATTAGGGAAAAATAATAGTCAGGCTGCCCTTTGGTGCGCTCTTCACGGTCCACATAAATCCGTCCTAGCATGAACAGATTTCCCTGCGTATCAGGCAAAAGGTCTGCTATTTCGTATTGTCGGTCCTTGTAGGAAAGTTCAAGAAACTTTCTTCCGAGAGTATGAAGGCTGTCATTGAACAGATATAGTTCAAATTGCTCGGGATCTTGGCGTTGTTGAGGATGGCTGAGCACAAGCCAAAGGATTTTTTCGTCCCTAGTGGGCACTAGTCGGAATTGCCCTTTATTGGCTCGGGTGGCATTATGGGTCTCAGCCAAGCGGTTCATGAATTGAAACTGTCCTAAGCTGTCATAGGCCAAACCGTATAGCACCTGAGCCGAACGATCTTTATCATAGGCACTAAGAAAGAGCAAGATCCGAGAGCCCATGATAAAGACCCCCTCAAAGTCAGGCAACGCCTTGAGATTCTCATCTTCAATGTAGGTGTTGCGTGGCAGCAGGGTGATACTCCCTTCGTAGGTTAATTCCGGGGAACGGAAAATATCTAAGGCCAGTTCATCATTACTGAAGGGAACACTTCTGAAGCGTGTGCTATAGAAGCGCGTACCTATGCGCCCAATTAGAGCATCGGGAGTTTCGTTGCTGCGTATACGAAATTCATCTCCCCACCGATATTCCTGAGCCGAGGACCTTTTCACCTCTAGCCAAAGCATCAGGATGCAACCCCACATGCACACCTTAAATAAACTTCTCATCCACGCCAACATTCTTTCTGTACCTAGTCTCGCCTGTAAAAAAACAACAAAAAATCACTTTTTCTATTTAAAATTGTTGTAAAGTTGTGGGCTACGTCTATGTTCAGGGGCCCTTTCCCTTACATTTCCATTTCCTTGGTAGGAGCCCTTAACATGACCCCGGTGGGTCTGCCTTATTCGCTTAAGGCTCAAAAAACCTTGTACCGCACATACTACTTCCTAAGTGAACGCCAACCCGTCTTTTCCCATCCCCGTCGGTATTTCCCTAACGTAGTGAAAATGATAGTTCTGGGGCCGGCCCGCGGAGACCTGAGTCTACACTATCAGCGGCGTCTGTCGGAATTCTGCGCTTTACAAGCGGGCGGAGGAATTAGTATGCGGGATCCGATATTTGAACGGTTTGTGGCTTCCAGCCCCTGGCAATCGGCCTCTTTGCGAAACGTGCCAGGCCCCAGTGGACGCCTGGCAGTACGATGGTTTCCCCGCACGCGGCCCGCTTTATCCGATTTTTTTGTTTCCCAGGAATACCTTTTCCGTTCTGTCCGTTACCATTTTCATGAAGATTTAGTTGAACCAGATCCGCAGAGCTTCTCAGAACCAATGATTACCGGTTATTCCGTCCATTCTCTTCGCCTCCTTTTAGGTTGGCAGACACTGTCTTACTACCATTTTTATGGAGATGCATTTATGGGAATAGCATTCAACCTATCCGGAGAGCGTTTTCCCCGGTTTGTTCAAACGTCCGAAGGTCCTGCATACGATTATACCCCTTTTTGGCGCTTTTATCCGGGTTTTGTACTAGGCTTTTCCATGGGGTATGCTTTCTGAAACCCTTACGAACCGGTTATTCAGCGGGTTGAGTACGGCCCCTGAGGAGAAACGGCAATGGTTGCAGCGTGCATTTCAACAGCTCAATAAGGATCTGTCCCTGTCAGGTCTTCCTTTTATCATACCCGATCACGATGACCCGGCTCTCAGATTAGAAGCATTAGCCCGATGGCTTCAGGACGTCTCCCCTGCGCAATTGAAGCAGCTCCTGTACTGCATTGATTTGCCCGAATCTTTGAATCCTACCTCTTCACATGAACTAGCCCATTTATGTGTGCGCAGGGCTCTTCTTAAAGTGTGGACACGTTATCATAGCCGTCTAGTTTCTGACACTCCCTCCGATATGTTCTGAATCCCTGCTACCTTCTGGATCCTATTGAAGATCAGGGAGGACCAAGGACGAGATAATTTTTTAGGCGTGCTCTCTGCGGGCCTCCGGCTTGAGGGTTAGCCTCCTCATCTCCCAAGCCTGGGCCCATCCAAGCCTGTGGATGGGTCCTTGCCAAGGCTCCCTGAGAGAGTTTTTTTCACCTTGCATTTTCTAATGTATTAAAAAAAAACCCGGAGATGAGAATCCCCGGGTTCTAAATGTTTGGCTGTGAATTCTTACATCATGTCGTTCATGCCTCCGCCCATGCCTGGTGTGGTAGCCGGCTTCTCTTCTTTTTTCTCCACAACCACACAATCCGTGGTGAGGAGCATTCCGGCAATGGAAGCCGCGTTTTCCAAGGCTACGCGCACCACCTTCGTCGGGTCAATCACACCGGCCGCATACAGGTTCTCGTACTTCTCAGTGTGGGCGTTGAAGCCAAAGTCGTCCTTACCTTCACGCACCTTTTGCACGACGATGCTACCTTCCAGACCGGCGTTGGCCACAATTTGACGGAGGGGTTCCTCAAGGGCGCGCTTGACGATATTGATGCCAAAGTTCTCGTCCTCATTGTCGCCTTTGAGGGAATCCAGGCAGGGTATGCAGCGAATGAGAGCAACGCCACCCCCTGGAACGATACCTTCCTCAACAGCTGCGCGTGTGGCATGCAAAGCATCGTCCACCCGATCTTTCTTTTCCTTCATCTCCACCTCACTGGCAGCACCTACGTACAACACAGCCACACCGCCGCTCAGCTTAGCCAAGCGCTCCTGAAGTTTTTCGCGGTCATAATCGCTGGTGGTGGTTTCAATTTGCGCTTTGATTTGATTAATGCGGGCTGTGATTTCTTCCTTCTTACCAGCGCCATTCACGATGGTCGTGTTATCCTTGTCAATGGTAACTTTTTCAGCGCGACCGAGGTAAGTAAGGTCAGCATTTTCCAACTTGTAGCCCCGTTCTTCGCTTATCACTACTCCACCGGTAAGGATTGCGATATCTTCCAGCATAGCCTTACGACGGTCGCCAAAGCCCGGAGCTTTAACAGCAGCTACCCGTAACGAACCGCGCAGTTTGTTCACGACCAGCGTAGCCAAAGCTTCACCATCTACATCTTCAGCAATGATAAGCAACGGCTTGCCGGTTTGCACCACGCGCTCCAAAACGGGTAGGAGCTCCTTCATGGTGGAAATTTTCTTGTCGTAAATCAAGATGTAGGCGTTTTCCAGCTCCACCTCCATCTTTTCGGCATTGGTCACGAAGTAGGGAGAAATGTAACCGCGGTCAAACTGCATACCTTCTACAACGTCTACATAGGTTTCGGTGCCTTTAGCCTCTTCTACGGTAATCACCCCTTCGCGACCCACCTTACTCATGGCCTCGGCGATCAGCTTACCGATGGAACTATCGTTATTGGCGGAAATGGTGGCCACTTGCTGGATTTTTTCATTATCGTTACCTACCTCTTTACTAATCTTTTTTAGGTGATTCACGACAGCGGCGACAGCCTTGTCAATACCACGCTTCAGATCCATTGGGTTAGCACCAGCGGCCACATGCTTGAAACCTGCGGTGAGTAAGGCCTGTGCCAAAACTGTGGCAGTGGTAGTACCGTCACCGGCGACATCAGCGGTTTTACTAGCAACTTCCTTGGCCAACTGAGCCCCCATGTTCTCCACGGGATCAGCCAGCTCGATTTCCTTAGCGACTGTTACACCGTCTTTGGAAACGGCAGGAGAACCGAATTTTTTATCCAGGCCAACGTTTCGGCCTTTTGGGCCCAGCGTCACTTTTACAGCATTAGCGAGGATGTCAACTCCCCGTTTCAAGCGTTCACGGGCATCGGAGTCAAAAAAGATTTCTTTTGCTGCCATAGCTTTATAGGTTTTTAGGGTTTACTTGTGAAACACTTTAGATGATTGCATAAATGTCCGATTCGCGCATGATGAGATATTCCTTCCCATCAATTTGCACCTCTGTACCGGAGTACTTTCCGTACAGGACATGGTCGCCCACTTTCACTGTCATGGGCTCATCTTTCTTGCCAGGCCCCACAGCGACCACTTTGCCGCGCTGAGGCTTTTCCTTGGCTGTGTCGGGAATGATGATACCAGAGGCCGTTTTTGTCTCGGCTTCGGCAGGTTCCACGAGAACCCGGTCAGCTAATGGTTTGATTTTTATCTCTGCCATACTTCTTAGTTTTTAATGGTTCAACATGTTTGCACCCCCCATTTAGCATATTGTGTGCCAGGTCTAGTATTCACCTGTGTTTCTGACAATTTTTCAATTTTTTGCACCGAACATTCCCTTCAAGCTTCTGCTCTGGAGCGTTAAAATTTAATTTAATTCAGTTTTTTCGGCTTTTTCAGACTTTCTACCTTTGACTGTCAATTTGTCGCCTGAGGCATGACGGGCCATTCAGTTGCTTTTCTTACCAAGCATGGTAAAGAAACCATCGTAGCCCCTATTCTGGCCCAAGCTCAATTAATGGTGCATGTAGTTGGAGGCTTTGATACCGATCAGTGGGGCACTTTCAGTGGAGAGGTTGAACGCCCAGCCAGCCAGAGGGAGACGGCGGTGATGAAAGCCAAAAAAGCTTTGGAACTCTGTCCTGAGGCTACTTTAGGCTTAGGTAGTGAAGGTGCCTTCCATCCCCATCCAGCCAACCCCTTCATTACAATGAATACTGAAATGCTGGCCCTAGTATTTCGGAACAATCTGACTTCGGTGGTGGGTGTGGCACAATCCACCGAGGTTCACTTTTGCTCTGAGGATGTTCAAAATGAAAAAGAGTTGAAAACCTTCATTCAAAAATCGGGCTTTCCGGAATATGGCATCATTCTAAAACTTGAAGTGGATGGCCGTATCATCGCCACGGAAAAGGAATGTCTGACTTCAGAAGCTTTAGCCGAAGGTTTCCAGCGTCTCCGCAGCAAAGGGTTAGGCCGAGTGATCGCTGAAACCGACTTACGGGCTCACAGAAACCCGGCTCGTCGGCAAGTTATTCACGCAGCCGCCTTGGACCTATTGGCACGTTGGAATACACTTTGTCCGCGTTGCGGTGGCCACGGCTTTGGATTTTCGGAAATAGTGCCTGGTTTGCCCTGTGCTTTCTGCCATTTCCCTACCCGTCTACCTAAACGTGAAGTATGGAAATGCCCCCATTGTGGGGTAGAAGAATACCGCAAACCAGCCCACGGTCTTTTAGCAGCCGACCCCTCTGTGTGCTCTGTTTGTAACCCATGATTTTTATATTACCTCTCAAGGTTTCAAAATTTGGCATGTTTGTATACTTTGTATATTATGAAAATGATGTTGCTTAAAGTTCCTTTTGAATTAATGCTATTAGCCTATTCTAAAAAACACTTAATTAATCTTAATAAAACCTCTTTTAGTAGAAAGTTATTCGATTAATTGAGATAAAAGCTGATAAATATTACCTTTAAATCAATAGTTTATTAAAGTTTAAAAATTTTTTGTGAGATATTTCCATTTTAGTTAAATAAAATTTAAATTAAATTAATAGAATTTTATTCATTTTCTCTTCTTTCTTTATAAGGTTCCTTCTGGGTTAAATTAATAAATTTATTTCTTGGGGATGTTTTAGTGTTGCACTTGAAAGCGAATATTTCTAGATCCAGACTGTAGGAAGTATAAACCATTGGCCAAACCAAATAGCGGAATATTAATGTGCGGAGCCTGCAATCGACCTGAATGGATGACTTGACCTAAGGCGTTTAATATACGAAAAGACTCACCGCTACAAGTATGAGGACAATGAATATGGAGAAGTCCGGTGGTGGGGTTAGGGAAAACTCGGAGGTCCTCTTCCTGGTTGGGTTTTAACGAAATATTGTATTGAAAAGGAAGTGATTCAGCAGTGCATCCATTTTGAGTAATTTGAACGGAATAGCTACCATCTTCAGAGGGAAAGAACCACGCCTCGGTGGCACCCAGGATAGGCTGTCCATTTTTAAACCATTGGTAGGTGAAACCAGGTAGTGTCCATAGGGTGTCCTGGAGAAGAAAGATAGGGGGATTCCATTGATTGGCGAGCACCACATTAAATTCTACCTGAAGCGTCTGACCAGTCAGAGCGTCGGTGAGGGTGGCTGTGTACACCGCATTCTCAGTAGGATACACCACGGTTTCAAGGCTGGTGGATGAAGTATGACTCCATTGCACACTCACCTGGTCCGATCCGCCGGCGTAATGGGCATCCAGTGTTACAGGGGTGGGCTCGCAGAGCAGAATATAACGTGGATTGTCCGGGACTTTGAGGTTTTTTTTCAGTATTGTGAAATCATCCCAGATTTGCCCTGATGCTCTTAAATACTTTATGTCCATTCGGTTCCGGTACACATCTATAACCAGGGATCCCACACCCTGAGGTCCACCGTCGCTGAATACCATCGCAGGATAGTTGAGCTCTGGTTCAGTGGTTTTAGACCCTGAATTGCCGCAAACTATGTAGACGGTTCCATCCGGAGTTTCTGGTCGGTCGTCCTTTTTATAAGGTTGGCCCCAAGCCAAACGACCATTAGTGGGGTTTTTCACCATTGTGGCAAAATTGAAAGTGGAGGAAGGGCCGTAATGTCCATGCATCAAAAATGTACGTTCGTAAACATGGCTGTGCCCACACAGTACCACATCCACATCATATTGTTCCAACACAGGCAATATTCTTTCGCGTACGGCCCGCATTATGAGCTCTATAGGCGAGTCGCTGTCATGCGATCCTTTGGAATAGGGCGCCTGATGGACGACAACTATGGTGAATGTGGCCTGATTTTGGGCCAAATCTTGCTTTAGCCAGTCAATCATTTGATTGAAATTTTGGTATGTGAGTGTGAAGTCAAAAATTTCAGAATTGAGCATGATAAAATGCACGTTTCCGTATTCAAATGCATAGAATGCCTCTGTTCCGGATGGTACGCCGCCAGCCTCCCCGTTTGTGGGGGCATGAATGATGTCGTAATACGGACCCTGGTGGTTGGTGTATGGGATATTGGAGTAGGGTATTCCAAGAAACGAACTAACCCGCCATACTTCTATGTAATCATGATTACCAGGAACTGCCCAAAAAGGCAACCAGGAAAACACATCCCGAAATCCTTCCAAACCAAAAACTTTATCCTGATATTCCTGATCCTTTCCTTCGTCATAAACGTTATCGCCTAACCATAGCCACACATCGGTTTGCGAGCTTCCCGGGTACTGCATGTAGGCATTTTTTACGTTTATTTGATCGGCATTGCCTTTTCCAAAGTCTCCGATGGCCCAAATTCGAATTGGGTTCTGAGTACCGGGCAGCGGTGCTGTTTTAAATCGATATTGTGTACTGGGAGTTGTAAGTTGGGTCTGATTAGTCCCCACTGCATAATAATAAGTCGTACCGGGTTGCAACCCATTAAGTGTTACCGCGTGATCGGTGCGCATTCCGGCAATTTCTATCTCATAGCTTAAATTGACAGGACTAGTTCCAAACCATACCTTAGAGTCTGTGGCCACATCCGTACGCCACATTATAGTAATCCCGTGGGGATTCGGACATTGCAAATAAGGCCCCCGCACGATGGATTGTGCGGGAAGTATTTGGAAGAACCAAAAATTGAATGTAAAGCCGATAGTAAAATTTCTGAATGAGGCGAATTTTCTCATGATAGTAATTTATCCATGCGAAAGTAATTTTTATATACTAACCAGTTATTTATAAATAGAAATTTAACAACAAAAAAATATTTTCTTAATTTATAAATGAGTGATTAAATTACAATGTGGAAGAATTAGGCTTTGGTCAATAATTGCCAGATATTTACGAAAAGAAAATTTAAAAGATAGTTAACCTGTATCATCTAATAATCGGTAGTGACACTTAAGATATTACAATATAACATAAAAAAATTGATATTTCATGTGGGCGTAAAAAAACTCAGGGCTTCTATTTTTTAGAGATTAAATATGCCAAAGAAAGACAAGCGAAAAGCGATGCAATCTCCCCTTGTGCTCCCGTGCTTTGCAGAT
>JANWWQ010000025.1 GCA_025055635.1 Flavobacteriales bacterium | reverse complement strand
AAAAAATATTGTGTTTGCGGAAAAAACTTTTCGTCAACACATTTTGGTATTTATTACCAAATTAAAAACTTTATTTTTCACATTTGTCATTTCAAACCAAAACTTAAGCCAATCATATTTTGCTCAAAGATTTCTATGAATTTTTTTCTTGGAAAAATAAAATGAAATTTTGTTATTTTGAACAAAAGTTTTTTTGCAATTTTGCCCACCTAAGACTATCGCACATCCATGAACCACAAGGTATTTCCGGATGCAGACGCTGCCATTTTTGACATTCAGGATGGCATGACGCTCATGGTGGGGGGCTTCGGGCTGTGCGGCATCCCGGAAAACCTCATCGCAGCCTTGGCCCGTAAAGGGGTGAAAAATCTTACCTGTATTAGCAACAATGCCGGCGTGGATGATTTCGGATTGGGGATCCTCCTGAAAAACCGTCAGATTAAAAAAATGATTGCTTCTTATGTTGGTGAAAATGATGAATTTGAACGGCAAATGCTTTCCGGAGAACTGGAGGTGGAGCTGATTCCACAGGGCACTCTGGCCACCCGTTGCATGATGGCAGGCTATGGTATACCTGCCTTCTTTACACCCGCCGGCGTGGGTACGGAAGTAGCTATTGGAAAAGAGGTACGGGTATTCAACGGTAAGGAATATCTCATGGAGTACGCTTTTGAAGCCGATTTCGCCCTGGTGAAGGCCTGGAAGGGTGATCCGGCAGGCAATCTAGTATTCCGTGCCGCTGCTCGCAATTTTAACATGCCCATGGCGATGGCCGGTAAAATCACTATCGCTGAAGTAGAAGAACTGGTGCCCCTCGGAGCCTTGGACCCCAACAACATCCACGTTCCTGGAATTTATGTACACCGCATTCTTCAGGGAGCCCACTACGAAAAGCGTATTGAACAGCGCACCACGCGACCGCGGCCTGCACGGAACTGACTTTCCCCTCATGGACCACTATTGCGCAGCATCCTGTAATTCTGCCCTTCCAATTCCCTTTTTCCGGCCATCTAAATGAAGGATGTTTTTACTCTGTTCCGGCTTTTCCGGCCCAAGCAATGGATTAAAAACCTTTTTTTATTCTTGCCTCTTTTCTTTGCTGGCAAGCTCTTTGAAATGAAAGCCTGGCGGCTGACGTTGGCTGGGTTTGTGGCTTTCTGTTTGGCCTCCTCAGCCGTGTACATCCTTAATGATCTTATGGATATTTCTCATGACCGCCAGCATCCCACCAAACGGTACCGTCCTCTGGCCAGCGGCTCAGTATCTCCTTCTTGGGCCTTAGGGCTAGCCTTGGGCTTAGGTGCGGTGGCATTTTTGGTGGCCTTCCCGCTGCCTACCCTTTTTATTTATATATTGAGTTTTTATGTAATTCAAAATGTGGCATACAGCCTCAGGCTCAAGCATATTCCGATCCTTGACGTGGCATTGGTGAGTTTAGGTTTTGTGTGGCGCATTTTGGCTGGGGGAGTATTGGGTTCCATACCCGTGAGCAACTGGATTGTGCTCATGACCTTCCTGCTTGCTCTCTTTCTGGGCTTTGCCAAGCGTCGCGACGACGTACTGATTTTCCTGGAGAGTGGCAAGAAGATGCGCCGCGCCGTAGACGGTTACAACCTGGAATTCATCCACATGAGTATGGTACTTTCGGCCGGCGTAGTGTTGGTGTGTTACATCATGTATACCTTGAGTGAAGAAGTAGTGGCCCGCTGGCACACCGACAAGCTATACTTGACAGCCTTTCCTGTTTTACTCGGTGTGGTTCGCTACCTTCAACTCACCTTGGTGGAAGGCAAGTCTGCCGATCCTACGGCCGTCTTGCTGCGCGACTTTTTTATTCAAGTTACCCTTGCAGCCTGGGTGATTATGTTTTATCTCATAATCTACCGTCACAGGTTTCTTTAATTTGCAAGCGATTTAAGTGCGTGAACCCCTCCCTGCCTTTTGTTGAAGAAATGATCAGTGGCTGGGGGCTCTACCCCAAAATAAAAGCGCGGGTATACCGACCTTCCTCACCGCAAGAGCTGGAGTATTTACTTCACAGGGAGGGTTCCTTAGTGGCGCGTGGCTTGGGCCGCTCTTATGGTGATGCAGCGATAGCCCCGACAGTAGTGGACACCACTGCCCTCAATAAGTTTTTAGAATTTGATACCTCCCTTGGTTCTCTGTATGTGGAAGCCGGTGCAAGCATTGACCAAATATTGCGGTGGAGTGTGCCCCGGGGCTGGTTTTTACCGGTTGTACCTGGCACCAAGTATGTAACGTTGGGAGGGGCCTTTGCTTCTGACATCCACGGAAAAAATCACCATGCTCAGGGATCGTTTAGCGATCAGGTAGAGGAAGTAGAGCTGTTCACTTCTCGAGGGGAATTGATCCGGTGTAGTCGCCATGAAAAACCAGATCTTTTCTGGGCCACGGCCGGGGGGCTAGGTCTCACGGGCATCATCCTGCGAATCCGTTTGAGGCTAAAACCAATAGAAACGGCCTACATCTGGAAACGGATTCTAAAGGCCCCCAATTTGCCTGCTATTCTAAGACTATTTGACGAATATCAACAGTCCACCTATTCAGTGGCCTGGATTGATTGCCTGGCTCGGGGTAAAAATCTCGGTCGTAGTGTCCTATTCTTGGGGGAGCATCTTGGGCTCAATCAATTACCATCGCATCTGCGCACCCAACCGTTATTAGTGCATAGCGCACCTCGCATCCGCATTCCTTATTATTTCCCCGATTGGACGCTAAATACCCTTAGTATTCGAACCTTCAACACCTTATACTATTGGTTTTCAGGACCAGAGAACAGGCCGGCAGTCGTGCACTACGATCCTTTCTTTTTCCCCTTGGATAAGGTTTATCATTGGAATCGTATATATGGAAGACGAGGCTTTTTACAGTATCAGTGTGTGGTGCCTAAAAAAGACGGCGAAGCCATCCTTGCAGAAATTTTGGGTCGCATCAGCCGCTCTGGGATGGGCTCTTTCCTGGCGGTATTGAAATTGTTTGGCCCTTCGGATGGCCGATACCTGAACTTTCCTATGGAGGGATACACGTTGGCCCTAGATTTCCCGCGAACCTCTTCCGTATTTTTTTTACTGGATGAACTGGATGAGTTGGTGGATGCAGTAGGGGGACGCGTGTATCTCACTAAAGATGCGCGCCTGCATCCCAAACATATTGCTCGGCAATATCCCCAGTGGCAGGATTTCGTTGTTCTCAAGAATGAAGTGGATCCCCAGCAAAAATGGGCCTCCCTCCTTTCCCAACGCTTGCAATTAACTTCATCGCTTCATGTTTACCGGGATAATTGAGGCCCTCGGACGTGTAGAACGGGTGGAACAGGCTGGCTCTTCACGCCATTTCTGGATTTACAGTCCTTTTACTTCCGAACTTCGGCCTGATCAAAGCGTAGCCCACGATGGATGCTGCCTGACAGTGGAAGAGATTAATTCGCCTCTGTACCGTGTAACAGCAATTGAAGAAACTCTCCGGCGCACCAATTTGGGCAGATGGTGTGAGGGATATCAGGTCAATTTGGAACGAGCGCTTCGGGCCGATGGACGTTGGGATGGCCATTTTGTCCAGGGCCATGTGGACGCTTGTGGCCGCTGTGAAGGTCTTTATAACCTACTTGGGTCTTGGGAATTGCGTATTTCATTTCCCCCCGCTCCTGGTCGGCTGCTCGTGATCAAAGGCTCCATAGCCGTCAATGGGGTTAGCCTTACGATAGTTCAAGCAGGAATAGATTTTTTCACCGTACACCTGATACCCTACACTTATAACCACACCAATTTACGTTTTCTCAAGCCTGGGGATCCAGTTAACCTGGAATTTGATATATTAGGCAAATATGTAGCGGCATGGCTACAAAGGACCTATGAAAGTATCCCTCGGGCTGCCAGCAACTGAAGGATCTGTACAGCGTTCCAGGCCGCTCCTTTACGCAGATTGTCGCTCACAACCCACATGTGCAACCGGTAGGGATTATCAAGATCCTGACGCAGGCGACCTACAAAGACTTCATTGCGACCTGAGGCCTGAATAGGCATGGGGTACAGTCCTTCAAGCGGATTGTCTAATATCACCACCCCTGGCATGCGACGCAATAGGTCACGGCACTCTTCCACATTAGGGAAGTGGTGAAAATGCGCGCACACACTTTCGCTGTGGCCGCCCATCACAGGTACGCGCACACAGGTGGCTGCCACGCGCAGTTCCGGTAGGTCCATGATTTTACGCGTTTCATTCCGCATTTTCATCTCTTCCCTGGTGAAGCCATTATCAAGAAACACATCCACCTGGGGAATAAGATTGAGGTCTATAGTGTACGCATAAGCCATCTCGGAAGGAGGATTACCTGCTCTTTCGCTCATGAGTTGCCTGACAGCTTTATAGCCCGTACCCGTAACGGCCTGATAAGTGCTCACCACCACCTCTTCCAGGCCGTAAGCGTCGTGTAAAGGTTTTAATGCCATGAGCATTTGGATTGTTGAGCAATTGGGGTTAGCAACGATGCGGTGATGGGTTTTAAGGTGGTGAGGATTGATTTCGGGGATAATGAGGGGCACTGAAGGATCCATCCGCCAGGCTGACGAATTATCAACCACAGGGATACCCATTTTGGCAAGGCGAGGAGCCCATTCAATGGAAAAAGCCGAACCAGCAGAAAAAAGGGCCGCATCAGGCTTTTGGTCAAGAGCCTCCTCCATGGTAATGACCTCTAGAGCCTCTCCTCTGAATTCAATAAGGCGGCCCCTTGAGCGTTCTGATGCTACAGGTATAATATTTTCCACCGTTCGGGCCCAGGGATATTCTTCCAGGACCTTCAGCATAGTACTGCCCACCAAGCCCGTGGCTCCTCCTATCAGAATTTTCATATTTATTGGTAATCAGGTTTATATGTTTTAAGCTCAGGTTGTTAATAAGTTTCTGATTATTTCACTTAATCTTAAAAAATCCCCTTCCAAAGGGGCCATACCTTTGCAACATGGATCTTATTAATGAAGTGGCTTCCGTAAAATCAATTCCACGCAAGGCAAAGCTAAAGTACTTTGATCTGGAAAAAGAATTTTCGGATGAACTGGACACCCTCACACGAAGTTTTTCCTTTTCAGATTGGGTGCGTATTGCCGATGAAAATAAAATTCAGAAGCATTTGAAGGTAAATCAGCAGTTTCAGGTTATTGATAAGGTAGCCAATGAGATCCGGGAAAACAAAATCAACATTAAGCCTGTACCTAAGTCTGAAGTTATAGTCACGTCTGAAGACGATGATCCAATGGCCCAAAGGGGGAGCCAAGTGGTCGAAGTAGTGTCGGAAACTTTGGCCAATGTCTACCTGTCACAAAGTTTATACGCTTATTCCATCCGGGTATTGGAAAAATTAATGTTGCTAAATCCGGAAAAAAGCGCTTACTTTGCGGCTCGAATTGCAGAAATTCAACAAAAGTCTGCCGAGCTCGGGAAGCAAAGAAACAAATAAATGGAAATACTTTTCTCAATTTTACTCATTCTGGTCGCTATTGCCCTTATTGGAATCGTTCTGATTCAAAATGCTAAGGGTGGTGGACTGGCGGCCAATGTGGGTCTTACTCCGCAGATGCTTGGTGGTGTACGTAAGGCTACGGAAGATATAGAAAAAGTTACGTGGGGTCTCGCTATAGCCCTTTTCTTGCTTTGTTTGGCTTCGGGGTTCATTTTTCAAAGCCGCTCTTCGGAGGTGCCTACCCCCAAAGTACAACCTGTAGAACTGCAAGCCCCGGGAGAGTTACCTCCGCCCACCCTGTCTCCTGAGGCTCCCGCTAAATAAGACCTACAGATTTTTCAACTCGTGGCGATGGGCATCCATCCAGCTCTTACCGCGATGGATGGCATTTATTTCGGCTAACTCAGGATTTTGCTTCACCAAAGCCACAATTTCCTCCACGGAAGCCGATAGCGGGTCTTGGAGTCGGCCCATTACTTCAGATAGGAATTCCAGGTCCTCTGGATAATCCAGGGTAAGCCGAATGGACCTGCTAAGGTCTTCACCTGTTGGATAATAGATGTTGCAAAGCGCAAAACGTTCGGGCTGATCCCAAATGAAGGGCGTGCAATGTTCTCGTTGGAAAGGCTTCTCAGCCTCCTCCCACGCTTGGCGCAAGGCTTCCATGGCCACCACCTCCACATCCTGTCCATCAGGCCAGGTGGGCGGATGCAGATTGCTCACGTAGTCAAATTCATTGAAACGGAATATACGAATGGCTTTATCCACCAGGAGCGGGTCAATCAGAGGACAATCTGAAGGTACCTTTACGACGGCATCTGCGCTGAAGTGTAATCCGGCCTTGTAATGGCGGTCCAGAAGATCATGGCTGGAACCCCTATAACAGGAAATGTCTATTGACTCACACAGCTGCACAATAGCATCATCAGCTGGTTCCTCCGTTGTGATGACGGCTAGTACATCGGGACTTTTGGTCCTCTTTAGCCTCTCTAGCATCCACTGTAATATAGGCTTTCCGAGTACAGGCTTCAATACCTTCCCAGGAAGCCGAGTGCTGCCCGTACGGGCCTGTACCAGGAGCGCTACGCGTGCATCCTGATTCACCCTTCCACTTTTTTCAAGAGGTCGGTCCTCACAGACATTACAGGCACTTTGGTGTGAAAAACCAAACTGGCCGTCTCTGACCGGGAGAGGATCTTGTCCAGCCAGTTACGCTTGCGGTGAAACATTACGAGCAATCCAGGATGTATCCGTTTAATGCCTTTTTCCAGACCAGCGCTGAGTTGGTTTTCTTCCTTGGTTTTGACCAGGAGAAGGGAAAACCGTCCCGCATCCAGGAATGTTCGCAATTTTTCCTCTATCTGAGCCATATAGGTTTTGGTAGGCACCACCTTTTGGGGAAATACCGGATACACATGGAAGATGGTGTAGTGTGCCTGAAGTCCACTAAGCAGATTGTGGACAAATCGCATTTCCTTCACAGGATTCACCAATTCCGAACCTACAGCTATCTCCTTAATACTCCGTATCCGATACCCCAGAGGCACAGTGATCACTGCGCATGGTGCTCCTTCCATGACTTTAACGGCCGTGCTGCCCATCACAATGCGACGTAGATTGGAACTACCCGTTGTGCCCATCACGATCAAATTCGCTTTTCCGGCCTGGGCCGCCTCTATAATCGCCGGAGCAGCCTTAGCTCTATCTTCAAAATGATAACTTACTCCTTTAAGTACCAAAGAGCGTTCAGCTGCCGTTCGCTCCACAAAATGCTTCATTTCAGCCAGGATTTTGTTCCTTTGTTCAGCGGCCGTTGGTAGCTTTATGGTATGTATCCTGGCATGGGAAGGGTGAACTAATGTATTGCAGTACAAAAATTCCAGCTCCATTTCCGGTAATAACTCACTCAGGTTAAGGGCGAACTTTACTGCGGCCCTGCTACCTAGCGAAAAGTCTATGGGTACAATGGCTTTCATTACGGAGGTCTTGGAAGAATGGAAACCGGCAAAAGTAATCAACCATAAATGATTTAATTTTTTCCTGCCCTCGGAGAGTCCAGGAGTGGCCCCAGCGGCAGGGGTCAAGCTCTTTTGTTCTCTGCCTCTGTTTCGGCAACTCTGGGCCACAGCCAAAAACGACGCAACTCAGACTCTTCTGGCTTTCGGCCACCTCAACCTACTTCATGCAGAAGCTGACCCTTCAGGTCCTCCAAATTTGGACTACGCTTCTTTTGCGGAGAGGAAATGTAAAGCCTCCAGCAACCGTTCCCGACACTAACCCAGCTTTTTCTCAATTCCTCGTGCTGCAGGAAAATTCAAGGATCAGCCGTAAAATAAGCATCTGATTCGGCCAACACTGCCTGTTAGTGGCTACTTTTCTGAGCCTTTGGGCGATCCCTTTCCTTGTTATTAAAATTCTTTTCCAATCTTTTATGAGAGCCTGTGCAAAGGGTGCGTTGGTGCCTAGGGGCGGTAGCGGTCCCTGGTATTTCTGAAGGTGTCCCTATTTCTTTCTCCTGATTTTTGGGAAGCTTCCATTTGAGCCTTTGTTGCGGCGGGCTTACAAATATTTGAAGTTTTTTAATTCCAGGTCGTTCAGTTAGCCGCAGGCTTCATCCTACGTATACTGGGAGGGGCTATCTAGGAAGTGTCGATCGCATGAAATGACCATCGCGGGAGCATAAGAACATTTCAAACCCCCTTAAGGCCACAGAGTGCTTTGGAATTTTTGGGATCTAAAGCTCGTTCAAAAGGGGATAACTAGGTTCTTCCAGGAGCAACCGAGCTAGTTTCTTCCCGCATTATGCCAAAAGCCGCTAAGCATTTACATAGATTTTTTACCGGAAATTCTACAAATCCCAGTCCCGGGATTGTATGCATCATTTCTTTTTCGTCGGGTTGGGTTTACATCACCTGCAATGGAGCCCTCTAGGTTCGGAGGCCGTCGGTAACCTGGACCCAGTCCTTTTCTGAAAAAAATCAGATTTTACCAAAGAAAGTGATGGTGCCCTTCTTCCTCTCCTTTCCTTCTGGTTTAAATAAATGGGGTTGCCTTAAGTTCCTTAACCTATTTGATTTCTCAACATAATAAGTTAAGGACCGCAAACGCGCTGGGAAAAAATACCGTCCGGGTCGGCATGGTCTTACCAAAATACAGCGTAGAGTACTGCTAGAACAGTCAAAATCAGCAACGTGCCTCTTCGGAAAAACGATTCGCCCTGAAAGAAAGAACCATCGGGGATACGGAAATTCTCTGAAGATTCTGTGCCATAAAATGAGGATAACCCCATACAGCAAAAAAGAATCAGGAATACAATTCCTACACGATACATAAAGGGCATCTCAGGCCACTGATATTTTAACCAAACTGAGAGGGGTACTGTGAGCACGACGCACCCAATTGCGGCCGGCTGCCACAATTTCCGGAACACCATGGCCGCAAGGAATACCGCAAATACGCCTGGGGAGATAAAGCCAGAATATTCTTGGATGAACTGAAACGCTTGCGGAAGTTTTTCTAAAGAGGGGGCTACCGTAGCACCGCCAATGATAGCCAATGCAGCACCCGTTCGGCCGACCCATAAAAGTTGTGATTCTGAGGCTGAAGGTTTTATCCAGCACTTAAACAGATCGAGTGTAAAAATAGTGGAGGCACTGTTGGCCATAGACGCCACTGAGGACACAATAGCCGCGGCCAAAGCTGCCAGTGAAAGCCCTTTCAAGCCCGACGGTAACAAACCCAATAGTGTTGGGTAGGCTTTGTCAGGCTTAACAACATGGCAGGGCACACCCTGTACAGTGTGCAGCTCGGTAAGGTTTTGCACGATGGGGCTGTCAAAGGCACTCTGCTGGAAAAGAACATAAGCCGCTATCCCAGGTACCACTACAATGAGCGGCATGAATAATTTCAAAGCAGCAGCAACCAGTAGTCCCCGTCGGGCCCCCCGAATATCGGGGGCGCCCAGGGCTCTTTGAATAATATACTGGTTACACCCCCAATAATAAAGATTGATGATCCACAAGGCCCCAAACACCCCCCACTCCCCAGGTATATCCTGCCAGACATCATGACGAGAGCCACAGCCATCCTCAAAAAAATACCGGCCCTTTTCCAGGATAGTATGAAAATGTTGCGGGGCATTGCGCATCAGACTGAGAAAGCCTTCCCACACCGAGCCGTTAC
This sequence comes from Flavobacteriales bacterium, assembly GCA_025055635.1. Lineage (GTDB taxonomy): Bacteria > Bacteroidota > Bacteroidia > CAIKAF01 > CAIKAF01 > JANWWQ01. The sequence goes on along the minus strand of JANWWQ010000025.1, from coordinate 18,177 downwards.
CCACTAGGGTCAGGGCGGTGTAGGTCACGGCCAGACCGCCCAGGGTGAGCACGGCCACCTGGAGTATATCAGTAAAGGCCACGGAGCGCAAACCACCCGCCACGGAATAGAGCAGGCCTACCCCGGCTAGCAGGGCAATGCCCTGCATCAGGGTCAAGCCTGCAGTTGTAGCCAGAGTCAGGCCCCCCAGGTACAACACGGAAGACAGATTCACAAGCACATACAGGGCTAGCCAAAACACGGACATCACTCTGCTGATACCTTTTCCGTAACGACGGTTTAGAAATTCGGGCATTGTATTCACGCCGTTCACAATGAAAAAGGGGAGGAAAAACCATCCTACCACCAACAGGGCAGCGGCTGCCATCCATTCATATGAGGCCACAGCCAGCCCAATGGCAAATCCCGAGCCGCTCATTCCAATGAACTGCTCTGCGCTAATGTTGGCCGCAATCATGGAGGCGCCTATAGCCCACCAGGGTAAGGAATGGCCCGCCAGAAAATATTCGGCAGAACCCTTCATCCGCCTCCGGAAACCCAACCATAGCCCAACAGCAATTAACAGAATAAAATATAAAACTACTATGGTTATATCAAGTGAGGTCATGCGCTGCGAATTACTATCTGAACATAATATCTTTTTCCGTCCACTTCAAACCAAGCCCCTTCTTCCCATCGATTGGTGGTGAGGGCGCGTAGTTTATCTATAAGATCTCCCGCTCGCACATTGGCATTTAGGTCAATTTGAGCCACTTTTTGTAAATCTGATTTCCGATGTAAAGTGCCCGATCCTTCCTGAGGCTTGCGCGGTGGATTGAGGCTGCGTAAGCTGGGGAGTGCTTCCCGGAAAACTTCCTCTTCCAGTTGGAGCACTTTTTGATAAAGCGAATGGGCCGTGTCATCGGGGGTGGGTACCAGCCGCTTCTGGTGTACAATGTCGCCGCAGTCCAGTTCGGCCTCCATGAAGTGAAGCGTGGCCCCAAATGGTGTTTTTTCCAAGAGAGCCCAGCTGGGTGTGTGCCAGCCCCGATTGTAAGGCAAATAAGCTGGGTGCAGATTCAAAAAACCAATAAGGGGAATTTCTAAAATATATTTTGGAATTATTTTAGGAAAGTGAATGCCCAAAAAATAATGGGGCTGTACGCGCTTAAAATATTCTACAGCCTTGTAATCCTTAAATTCATCACCTACAAATACGGGAATCTGCAAGGTTTTCACAAGCGCTTGCAGTTCCCTGTTGTGGCTAGCCTTTTTTTCGTCTTCAAGCAATAACGCAAGCGGAGGAAGCCCTTCATCCAAGAGATACTTCAATATATTGACTGCTATTTGCCTATCGCCAGCGTACACGTACCGCATATGAATGGAAAGTTTTGGTTTACTTTAATAGATCTATAGGGAAGGGAAGGGGACTTTCAATTTTTTCAAAAGCAATGAGATTCTCATAATCTAATTCCACGCATTTTCATAACAATCAAAAAAATTTCTCCCTTGAGTATGAATAAGGATTATTAAAAGTTGCTGCTTGAATGGATTAGATAATTTTTTCTGCCCTATCATTTTTTTGTAAAGATAGCTATTCAATCTATATCTTAAAGTGTAAGGGTGCGAAAGTAGGTTTTTTGCTTTTGAGTTAAATAAGATGAAAGCTGTGGGACATACAATTAATTTTTTTAGGGTATTATTAATGTTAAGTCAATTTAAAATCTGAATGAGAAAGAGCCCCGTATGCCCCAGCGGGGAATTATATAATCCGAGCGTCCATCGTTGTTGCGGTCTGTATTCAGGTTGGTGAGGCGCCAGATAAAATCCAGCCTGAATACGCGCAAAATGTTTTCAATACCTATTCCTACTTCGTAGTAAGGCTGATAAATAGCCGGCACGATGCCCTCGCCGGTCCCTGGCTGGGGAAAGCGGATGAGCTGCCGGTGCTGTGCAAAATTGCGGAGCGAGGCATAAAGAGCCCTGCCGGTGACCACTTCGCGCCATTTCAGCTTGCGAAAACCCGGGATCCTGTTGAAGAAAAAGCCGTCAAAGTGGTAAGAAAAAAATACAGAAAAATATTCGTCAGCGCAGAATTCCAGATTTTGCATCAAATTGAACCCCCGGATATCGTACATGTAAGAGGTGTTGCCGGGATGATTGAAAAGAAAAGGCCAGGGTACAGCTCCCCAGATTTTGCCTGCATCAATGAAATAATCAAAGAAGCCGAATGGATTCAGGCGCACCCGATCGTCAATGCGAATGCGCAGTTTATGATAACCGAAAGTGGCATTCCATAGCCCTCTAATACCAATGTTATAATCTACCAACACAACGGGGAAACGCGTACCTGTGGACAACCTGTCAATGCGCCTCACGATGTACTTTTCGCGAAAAGCAAAGCGCGTAGAAAAACCTAATTCAGTGGTGGAAATATGGGAGTACACCTGCGAGGTGTCATGGCCCCGTACAAAGCGGAAGGTACCGGCCGGAATCACCTCGCGGTGTAGGAAAGTAATTTTATTCGTAAGGCCATTAAACCACTCATGTTCATAAAAGGTTTCCAGATGGCGTACAAACAACAAATTGGTCATGGAAGCATATCGGAAAATAGAGTTCAGCGTATTGTCGTGGTCCATTTGCTCCTCAGAAATGGAGAGTTGCTCTAAATCATATTTATATCTTATCCCATAAAGGCGCCATGGATTCTTTGTTTTATTAAAATGCCAATAAAAACCCGCGCGGTACTTGAATTGCTTGTCTCTGAATCCAAATGCAGCCGAAGCTTCCAACATGAAACGCTTGCTCAGATTGTTGCTTGTGCGGCCCCCGAATCGCCAGCGAAAACCCTCCACAGGATTATAGCTGAAAAATTTATAGTACTGGCCGATCTCCACTGGCCCCACAATGGCGTAACCCGTGGTCAGCATGTTCCCTAGCGATCGGTATAACTTATAAGTAGGAGTACTTTTAATAGTATCTATCATTTTGTAAATACCCAATTCTCTTTTGGTGAGTGGGTCAGGGCGCACTTCTTCCCAGAATACCAGTGGCTTTTCCACAGCGTCTTCAGCTACGATGATGTTGTTGGGATTACTGAGGATATGGGCCGGAATTTCCACGTGGGCTTTCTGGTTCCGGAACTGTGTGGTCTTACGGCCTATCACGGAAAGGGAATTTTTGGTCACAGGATTCAAATCTACCATCACTTTTTCGCGGGCCGGAAACCAACGCCCGTCCTTCCATTCAAAATCCAGCTGGGCCTCCAGTGCTCGGATCAGATTTACATTCACATTTTCAGAAAGCTCCAGGTAAATACTGCGCACGGCGAACGTGCTATCGTGTATCCACATGCGGCCATTAAAAGTGTAGTCCTGGTTGCGGCGTGGATAAAAATCCAGCCTATAAAATTTCTGGCCATTTTCTATGACACTGTCAGCTAAATAATATCTGTAAAAAAATATACCGGAGTTGGCGATGGGACTGACAAAACTCTTTTGTGCAATCACGAGAAAATTTCTATATATATTAACGCTCTGATACATACTCCCCGTGAATTGGGAGACGTTTCCATTCCTACTGCCGGCAACTTTGCTGGCTTTGATGACTTCCTTATTGAGGGGAGGCATTTTTTTAAAATATCTATCGGACACGGTTTCGGAAATGAAGGCTGGCAGATAGCGGCGCCCTTTTGAATCGGTCGTATCCTCGTACTGAAAAATGAAATCAAAAGGCCTTACGATAGGGTTTTTCCGGATAAAATCGTTTATATTGTAAACATCAATTTCTACTTTATTATAAACTTCTGTATAATAAACATCTAAATTTTCTACATCATTGTAAGGCTTATGGTCAATGACCTTCTTTAGTAGCTTTTCGGCTGGATTACCCTGATATTTTATAGTAACTTCCGTTAAAAAAATATTGTCAGGTTCCAGAAAGATTTCCAGCCGGTTCATTTCTTTACTTTTCAATGGAATATACTGTTTTTTAAAGCCTACGGCTGAAACTATCAGTGTATCAGCCTTGAGTTTGGTTTCCAAGGTAAATGAACCGTCTTCGCCTGTGATGGTTCCTTGATAGGTATTTTTTATGAGAATATTAACAAAAGGAATGGGCACCCGGCTCACGGCGTCGCGTACCGTCCCTTGAATGCGCGTGGATTGACCTTGCGCACTCTGCCAATAAATACTCATAATTAAAAGACATAAGACCAGCCCTTTCATTTTGGTAGAGGGACATTTAAAATAGCTTACAGTTTTTTATGATTCATGGACTTTTTTATTAAAACGAGGCATTTAATAATTAAAAAGCGACGCTAAAAGTTGCTTTTTATCCGGAAAATCTTCGCTAAGGCGAGCCAATTCTTCAAGTTCGAACTTTTGAATGAGGCCGGCTTTGAGGCCTTCTTTCAGATAGGAGGCCCCACCCTGGGATAGACGTATATTGGTGGAGAACAAAGCCTGCAGAGCATGGCGCTGGGCTTCGGGCGGAAACAATTTTAAGCGGGCCAAGGACTGGAAAGCGGAAAGACGCGTGCGGAATTCGTAACCGGGGCGGGTAAGCTCCACCAACTTTTTCCACGCCTCATCCTTATTTTGAGGTTTCAGAGCGTACATTATTTCCCAGTAGGTAGCTCTAAGGCTTTGGGCATTAGGCCGGCTTAATAAGGGCTCCAAGCCTTTCGCAAACTTTATGGCCAATTTGGTATTGTGGCGGCTGAGATACCGCAAAGCCGTTTCCAATAGGCTGTAGGAAGCATCCGAAATTTTAAGAAGCCGGGTCAGGTGGGGCTCCAGGGCTTCCACACGACGAAGTTCTAAAGCTTTTAAGGCTTCGTGGCGCAGATTATTATCGGACGAAGTAAGAGCTTGAAGCCACAACGCTTGAATGGAAGATTCTTGCCCCCAACCAGACAGCAGTTGGCGTAAGGCCTCTCCTTTGACGGCCCAGAAGGTTTCGCGGTGGTAAATCGTCTCTAACAATTGTTTTTTATTTGGCAAACTGTGTTCCCGAAGCCCCACCAGGCCATCGTACCTATCCAGCATATGGGTGGCGTGAAGAGCTTGTGCGGCCAAGGCTTCCGAAGTCTTGAGGTGGCGCAGGTCGCGCAGAATTTGATTGCCAGCATCTACGATTACGCATAGTGGGCGGCCTTTAGAGGAAATCGGCCATCGGAATTCACAAATCAGGCTGTCCACCACCACATGTCTGATTTCTTTGGTTCCGTCCGGATAAATGAGTTCCACATCCAAGGGTAAGCGAAATGGGCGCACAACCCCTTCGCCTTCCTGGAGCTGGCGAATGCGGATCGCCCATGTGGTGTCCTCCATTTTTTCCTCCACTTCTAGGACGGGTTCGCCGCCCCCATACACCCACTGGTCCCAGAACCATTCTAATCCCAGCCCTAATTCGTCATGAAAGGCCCGCAGCAAGTCTTCACTGGTTACATTTTTGTAGGCATTTTCTTGTAAATAACGCACTATGGCCCGACGAAAGTTTTCTGGACCTGTCAGATGACGGAGCATGTGTAGCACAAAGGCCCCTTTGGGATAATGCCGCGTGGTGCCAGCCTGGGAGTGGGCAATGGGCAAGGAATTTTTCTGGCCTTCTCGTAGGGAAGAAATCTGTGCTTGACGGCGGTTCCAGTCGTAATGATCCTGGCCGAAGTGGACCCGCTCGTAGAGCCAGTTGTAAAATGTAGCAAAGCTTTCCTGCAACCAGATGTGGCGGGCACTGCGGGCTGTCACCAGGTCTCCAAACCACTGGTGGGCCAGCTCGTGGGCATTTACAGCGATGTAATTGCGATCGTGAAAGGCGCGCCTATCCACGATGAAGAAATCCCCAAACACTGTGGCACTCGTGTTTTCCATGGCCCCATAGATGTACTCCTGGACGGGAATTTGCGAATACGAAGGCCACGGATAGGGATAGCCTATCTCTTTCTCCAGAAAATCAAAAATTTCCTTGTTCGCAGTGTAGGTGGTGGAAAAATCTTCCATTCGGTCAGGATACAAATAAAGATACAGGGGCACTCCGCTCTCGGATTTTTGTTGTGTAATATGATATTTTCCAATTCCCACCATGATAAGGTAGGGGGCGTGGGGCTTTTCCATTACGTATTCCCACAGGAGTGTGCCGTCAGGCTGGGCTTCTTTTTTTACCAAACGGCCATTGCTTAATACTTGATAAGTAGAATCAAAATAAAATTTAAGACGGGTTTTTATTTTATCATTCATTTCATCGTACATGGGAATCCAATGGCGGTTGTCAATGCCTTGCCCCTGGCTCCAGATCTGACGGCGGGAAAGGCCTGTAGAATCAGTCCAACCAATAAAGTATAGGCCTTTTCGGGGTGTAGCTTCATATTTTATTGTGAGGCTTTCTGATTGTCCTGCTATGGATTTTTCTGGAAATTTTATGATAACACCGCTTTCGATTGTATAAAAATCTAAATTAATTTTTGCTCTTTGTACCGAAATTATTTTAATGTTTGGAGCGTCCAAGAAAAGTGTGTCAAAGCCACTGCGTATCCAGCGGAAGTGATGGGTTACTTCCCCTTGAATGAGACCCTTGTGGGGTTGAAAGCGGAACGTACCTTCCAGCAATTCGAAGTCGGCATGGTGTTCGCGGGGTGCCCGTGCAGGGTCGTTATGCTCGCATAGCAGGCGTTGGGCTTCAGCCGGTATTGATGAAAAAGTACCTACAAGAAGGAGAAAACCAAATGTTCCAAGCTGGCGCAGATTCATGATAAGAATCAGGCAAAGGAAGGTAAAAGCAGGTTATATATTGAGAGAAACGTAGGACATTTTAACACAAGGTATCAAAATCTGAACATGATCCCACCCAAAACATTGAAGCCTTGTGTGGGGTAGCCATACCAGCGGTTATAGGCAAAGGCAGCGATATTGTGCAGGCCGGCCCAGAAGGAAAGCAGATCGTTGAAGCGGTATTCGGCACTAAGATTGATGTCAGCTGTTCCGCGCAACCTCTGCGGGAGGAGGGAGCCATCAGGGGCACGCAGGAAGCCCGTTTGTGCATGAATGTAAAAGACATGGGCCATGACTGTGAGGGGAGGAAGGATCTGGACGGAGGCCCTAGCTGTAATACGGAAAATCGGATGATAGGGCACTGTATAATCTGGGAAAAAGGGGTTACGCTGATGGAAAATGTAATACTCAGCTTGAAGGGAAGCCCGATATTGTTCGCGCATATTGAACTGAGCCTGGGCTTGCAGGGTTGTGCGTGAAAGGCGGCCGTACAAGGCTTCAAAGCCGGCATGGGGAGGAATAGGAGAAAGGCTGTCCCAGGTATTAATGAAAAAGGCCATGTTTTGATAAGCATCAAATCGGGCTCCGACGTCCCATTGTATGAAGGGAGTAGCTTCTCCATGCATGCCTGCGGCTGCTGCTAGTTGATGGCGGGTGAAATCCAGACGGGGATTAGTAAGTAGGAAAGGATTTAGCCTACGCAGATGGTCCAACGAGCTGCGATAGACGCTGCCCCCGGCTTGGGCATAAAGGACAAAATAGCGGTCCACAGCCGGTACTTGGATCCTTACATCAGGTACAGCATGGAGCTGGACGCCGGAGGGCTGGGAAGTGAGGTATCCGATAGCACCCACACGCATTTGAAGCCGCTTATAGCGCATATCTACAGCAGGATTGATGCCCACCCAGCCAGAGGCCACCCCCGCCTGATTCCTGGCAGAGTTGTGGTAAAATCCCCCCTGCAGCGTAGCCGACAGAAGTACTTGTCGTAAGGCCTTACGTCCCGTCACGTGGCCGAAGAGCGCATTTTCCGCCGTGCCAAAGCGGTCAGCTGTGAAGGCATACTGAAGACGTGGTGCGAGCTGGAATTTTTGGGAATCGGAGGGAGCAGAACTTTCAAAACCCACTTGGAGGTTAAGGTGGTGATAGGTCTGCCGGTAGTCTGGGGGGTTGAGATGAGGATAATCGGTCAGCCGAAATCCATAGTAATGCACTCTATCGCTTTGGAAACGGGCATCTGCGAAAAAGCCATACCCAGCTTCCGTACGGTGGTTCCAGCGAACGTAAGCATCGTGGGTGGCCAGGCCAGGCCTTCCCCGATCCCGGATGCGTCCTCCGGCAGCCGTATACCGGTAACCCAGGTCGTACTGGTGGCGCTTGTGGCGCAGGCTACCAGCAGAAGCTTCCGCAAAAGGGGTTAAATAATTGCCAAAGCCCAGCTTTACGAGGAAGCGTTGCCCTTTGGGCATAGGAGCTTGCTTGAACCGTTGGGGTTGAATAGAGTCCGGAGTAAAGGGTATATTTAAAAGGGGTGCATTAAGTTCATACTCCGGTTTCAGCGTGATCCGAAAGGTGTCCTGCAAGGTGGGTCGATCCATTAGCTTATTGCGAGGCTTAAGTTTGGGCACATAATTTCCTTGGACGTCCACTTCCTCTAATATGGTCTGGGGATACACGGAAGGCAGATGAATCCCTCCAATCACGAGAATTCCAGTCAGGAAGACTTTTAGGGTAGTGGATAGGGTGAAGAGAATCTTATTCATCGGAAATATTCGGGGCTTGTGGCAGGGGTGGTTCTGAGCGGTTTAGCTCTTCCAGAAGACGTCGGGCTTCGGCCACTTCCTCCGGGCCATCATGGTTGTCCACGATGCTCTGAAGAGTGGCTCGGGCCTGGAAACTGTTCCCAAGGGCCACGTACGTCTGACCCAATAGGATGTAGAGGCGGGCCAGCCAGTGGCGCTGGTGGCTTAAGCTATTGGCCCAATCCAGAATTTTCTTTTCACAGCGCTCATAATCCCGACGCAGGAATAAGAGCCGGCAGAGCTGGTATTTGGCTTCCGGACCGTAATAGGAGGCCGGTCGATCGGCAGTTTTCTGGAAAAATTTTTCTGCCTCGGAAGTGTCCCCTTTCTGGAGGGCCTCATAGCCGAGAGCCATCCAGCCCAACTCTTCATCGGCTTGTGGGGTCTTTTCGCTTTCTAACACTGGCCTGGCAAACTGGGCGGCCCGCGCATAATCACCCGCCTGAAAAGCGCAGGCCATTAGATGGCGCTGGGCGTAATACCTATTTTCGCTGAGTTCAGCCACTTTGGCCAGTTTCTCAAGAAATGGCACGGCGCGCAGGCAGTTGTTCTGTTGCAGGGCAATCGACGCCGCGGTAAAGAGGGCGTTTTCTGTAAATGGATTACTTTCAGCAAAAGCTACGTATTCAAAATCTTCCAGAGCCTCTGCTGTTCTGCCTGTACGGGCCAAGCAATCCCCACGGAAATAGCGGGCCGCAGTGAGAAAAGGCCCTCGGGGATAAGTTGAAATGTACTTAGTGAATCCTTCAATAGCGCCCTGGCAATCCCCCTTCAGCAACCGATTTTCAGCCGAGTAATAAGTAGCTGAGTCCAAAGCACTTTCTGAGAGCGTGACGCCTTTCAGCCGGGCTAGAAAAGCCTGAAAATCTTCTAGTCGTCCCTCTTCCACGTAAATATTCCGCACGTATCGGAGGGCTTCAGTGGCTTCGGCGGTACCGGGATAGTTTTCCAGAACAGCTTTATAGTAACTCAATGCTGAAACATTTTCGTTTCTGTTATAAGCAAGGAGGCCAAGCTTCAGCAGCGCCCGTGGTCGCAGTCGGCTTTGGGGAAATTCTTTGACCACGCGCTCCAGGAGAACCTCGGCTGCGTTTGTTTCGCCGAGTCTCATCCGTGTGCTTCCCGCATCGTATAGGGCCTCAGCCAAGTACACAGAACGTGGATGCTGAGCAATCAACTGGTCCAGAACGGCCGCTTTTTCTCGGGGCCGATTCATGATACCCAGCACTACGCCCTTCTGCAATAGGGCATAATCCTGTTCAAACTTCACGCCCGATTCAAGGGCTTTATCGTAGTAGCGAAGCGCCTCCTCAAAGTCACGAAGGGCATAGTAACAATCGGCAACACGCAGTAAAACATCCGTGTATCGTCGGCCACTTTTCCCTTGATCTTCCTCAAGGAATTGACGGAAGAGTACCGATGCCTCACGGTAGTTCTCTTTTCGGAACTGAATGTAGGCCAGATTGTATAGCACTAGGGGATAAAGCGGGGAGGAGCGGGAAGCTGGCATCAATCGGAATTCCTCGTAAGCCTCTGCGGCCTCCCGCTCTTTACCCATTCGGTAATATGCCTCTCCTGTCCAGAAAATCGCCTCCGCGGCAAGTTGCAGAGATTCTGGGTAGCGTGAAGACAAATTAAAGAAGCGAACAGCATCCTCAAAGCGATCGGCATTGAAGAGCTCTACGGCTTTTAGATAAGCAATGCGCTGGTAAGCTTCCCGAATCCGTCGGGTTTTGTTTTTAATTTTCTCTAAGGCCTCCAAAGCCTCCTGGTAGTTGCGTGTGCCCATATAAATCTCAGAAAGGAAGGTATACAACTCGTCATTGCGGGGAGAATTGGGATAGGCTTCCAGATAACTTTTCAAAGCACGAATGGCCTCATGGTAAGGGTCATAATCCAATTCGTAAGCCAACTTGGCAAAGTTGAAGAGAGCATCTTCGGCCAGGTTTCTGTCGTGACTAAGGCGCCACGCGGTCTTAAAGGCCTGCAGGGCCTCCTTCTTGCGACCGCCTAACATCAGGGCCCGCGCCAGGTGATAAGCAGCATTCTGGGCCAAAGAGTCCTCGCCGCCAGCCACTTCGCCTAAAAGCCGAGAGGCCTCATCGTATCTCTCGGATTGCAATAAGGCTATACCATACCGATATTTCATGGCTAAATCCTGCAGGCCCCCCATCTCTTCCAGGCGCCTGTAGGCGTCTGTGCAGCGCCGGTACTGCCGCGTCCTAAAGTCGCTTTCGGCCCAGATCTTCAGCATCTGAGTGAGGTATTTGCCCTTGGCTGTGTCGGCCACCTGGCGCGCATAACTACCGGCTTTGTCGTACTCTCGTCGCAGGTAGTAAATCTGGGCTATGTAGTAGGGTGCTGTTTTATTGTAGGGGGTCTTATATTCCAAATCTTTGAAGTCGCGGAGAGCGGCCTCCAGCCGACCCTTTTCAAAGTGGATGTGCCCCCTATAGTAGCGGGCATCGGTAGCGTAGGGGCCGTTCTGAGCTACCAGAGCATCAAAATCGGCAAGGGCCTTATCAAATTGCTCCAGCTGAAAGTGGCTATAGCCGCGCTTAAAGCGCATTTCTGCCACTTCTTCAGCGGTGAGCTGGCGCGAATCCACCTCCTCCCAGTGGGCGATGGCTCGGGCCCACTGAGATATGCGAAATTGCCATAGGCCGCTTAGGAATGCGGCTCGGTGTCTCAGCGGATGGGATGGGTAGTCGGCCATGAACTGCTGCAGGAGCGGATAGGCGTCGGCATAGTCCAGGTGAAAAGCGGCTGCGGCCCTGTAAAACAGGGCTTGGGAGTATTCCGGCGTCTGATTTAATCTAAGAGTCAACCATTGGGTCAACTCGCCATAAGCAGAGGCATAACGCTGGCTGCGATAATATTCCAAGGCCTTGTAGTAAGCGGCCTGAGGCTCTGTGAAGACTGAGGTTTTCTGGGCCTGTACTACCCAGGTGCCTATACCTCCAAAGCCTATTGCGAGCCAAAATTGGTAGATGCCCCGCATGCGGAGATTGACAGCCTAAATTTAGACGCGTGGCAAAGAGGCATTCGCCTCCAATCTTCATAATTTATTAACCTGTATTCTTTGAAAATTATTGTAGGCGTTTCAATACCGACTGTTCTGGGCTCTTGGTACCTTTACTGCATGCATGAACCGGCTGTTGTCTTGCGCCACGTGCGTCTGAAGCGGAACGACCAGCTCGTGCTGGACGATGTATCCTTTGAGGTGCCTCGCGGCCAGTTCGTGTACTTGATTGGCAAAACAGGGAGCGGCAAATCTTCCCTGCTAAAAATGCTCCACGGAGAGATTCGTCCTGAAGCTGGCGAGGCTTGGATTGGCGGAATGCCATTGCACTCTTTGCGGCGTTCGCAGGTTCCCATGCTGCGTCGGAAGCTGGGTATGGTGTTCCAGGATTTTCAGTTGCTCTATGATCGCAGCGTGGGGGCTAATCTGGAATTCGTCATGCGGGCTACAGGCACACGTTACAGAGAGCATATCCGCCAACGCAGCCATGAAGTGCTGGACCTGGTGGGCTTAAGGGATGTACTGGATAAAATGCCCCACACTCTCTCTGGCGGCGAGCAACAACGAGTTGTTATAGCCCGTGCTCTGGTAAATAGACCTGAGGTGATCCTGGCTGACGAACCTACCGGCCACTTAGATCCTGAAACTTCACTGGATATTGTGCGCCTGTTGAAAAACCTCTGTCTAATTGGGGTCACGGTGGTCATGGCCACCCATGATATGGGTGTGGTGGAGCGCTTTCCTAGTCGCATGCTTATTTTTGAGAACCGTCAGGTGAAAGAATATCTGCCTCCGGGAGTGTCATGAAGAGAACTTTTTTCCTCCTGATGGTAGGAATGACTTACCAAGCAACGGCCCAGCCGATCGTGGTACGTGTGCAGTGGACGGGGGAGGTGTGCAGCAGTGCCCCCCACCGCCTCCTCATGGACGACATTTCACGACCCAAAGACGCCACGGGCCTCACTCTGACTTTTCGCGCTCAAAGCAACGGCCGAGAAGTGAAAGCCACTGTGGGGTCCCATTCCCTGCTCCAGCTCTCTCTGGAAGCCGGCACCTGGGAAGTGTTTGCCCCGGAAAAGCGGCGCCATTACGGCAGCCTCGCTGAAAAAGACTCCCTCTGTCAGCAGTGGAAAAACACACCCAATGCCCTGCTCACTTTTACTTCTCTCATGCGGGATACATTGCAACTTCACCTCCACCGCACATGTGCGCCCTGCCTTACGCTTATAAAGCCTGTGGAGTGAGAATTTAATTGAAATCTAATCTTTTAAATTTACATATTCCTAAACCAGCGTCGCATAAGCCACCAAATGAGCAGAAAGCTTATTAAAGACACGATAAGCAAAACCAATTTTTGATGAGGGGAAGCATAGCGCTCGTGGCGGTTGGGGTCCACCACCTTTACTTCGCCTTCCTGCGCCTTGCGCGCCAGCGAAGTGTCCGGCAACACGTAAGCCGGCAGTAGGTGACGGCGTAAAAAGAGCGTTTCTTCACCAAAAGTCATTTCGTTGTACATAACATAGGCATCCTCTCCCTTTGGCCATGGGCGGTTGCGCTCACAAGGCTCCAGCTCTATGGGATCGACTGGAGTCCCCCCCTTTTTGTGCCCATAAAGCAGCCAGGTTTCTCCCACTCTAAAATCAAATCGGCAGGCCCCTGCACAGGGGTATTCTGTAACTAACCGGACAGGGACGTAACGTCCTTTGTACAGGCTTAGGACTTTCCAAAATGCTCTGCCGCGGCGTGTTTTGATATCACAGGCGCCCACGGAATCTACATAGCCTAAAAAAATAATGTCAAAGCCTTCCAACTTTTTTATTGTCAAGGCTCCTGGATGCTCTGGACAGTCGCAATCGGGATTCTGGGCTAGCGAGGGGGAGTACATTAGCCCCAACAGAAAATAAGAAACAGCCAGCCATCTGCACATGGCTCAAAGGGTTAGTTCCTCCATACAAATTATGGCCGCCTGCAGGCGATCATGCATCCACACGTCGCCTCTGTGCGGGCGAAGTCTGTTCAGCAAATGTCGGGCTGTAGGAAGGGTTTGAAAAGGCTGAGGATCTCCTTGCGTCCTGAATAAAGCTGCGCGCAGGGCCGTCAGCCATTCCAACGCCACCACCCGGAGGGTATTGTCCCACACTTCCAACAGTTTCAGGGCCGCATTGGCGCCCATGCTCACGTGGTCTTCCTGGCCGTCACTGCTCTCAATGCTATCCACGGAGGCGGGCGTGCACAGCTGTTTATTGTGGGACACCAGGGCAGCGGCTGTGTATTGCACGATCATGTAGCCGGATTCCAGGCCCGGATCATCCGCCAGGAATGGCGGCAAGCCATTCTTGCCGGAAAGGAGGCGGTAAATCCGCCGCTCGGCAATGGAAGCCAGCTCTGCCAGAGCTATAGCAGCAAAATCACATACCAGGGCCAACGGCTGGCCGTGAAAATGACCGCCTGATAGGATCTGTCCTTCCTTGTGCAGCACCACAGGATTATCCGTGACGCTATTGAGTTCGGTTGTCACCACTTTTTCCATATAGCGCAGGGCATCCAGAGAAGCACCGGCCACCTGGGGCATGCACCTGAACGAATAAGGGTCCTGAACCTGGCGCGAGAAAGCCGTCTGCGGAGGAAGCATATCCCAGACGGCATTAAAGAGCGCTCCTGCTTCCAGCTGCCCCTCGTGCGGACGCAGGCTCAGCAAACGTTTGTCCAGGGGTTGGCGCAAAGCTCCGTAGGCCCACGACGATAATCCATAAACCTCCCCTATGAGGGGCCACAATTTTTTAAAGCGGGCCACCACATAGCTGGCCAAGGCGGCCATATATTGTGTGCCGTTCAATAAGGCCAAACCCTCTTTACTTTCTAATTCCAGAGGGCTCAATCCTGCCTCTTTCAGCCAGTGCTTGCTTTCCAAAAGCTCACCGTTCGGTTTCATTACCTGACCCAGGCCCAGAATGGGAGCAGCTACATAGGCCAAGGGGGCCAGGTCCCCGCTTGCCCCTAAAGATCCGCGTGTAGGTATGGCAGGGGCTACGCCAGAGCGCCACATTTCCAGCAAATAGTCGCAAAGAATCTCTCGTACTCCTGACGCCCCTAATGCCAGGCTGTGGATCTTCAAAGCTAGTACCATCCTGGATAACTCGTAGGGAAGCAGAGGCCCTACTCCACAGCTATGGCTGTGTATCAGATTTACTTGCAATTGCCGCAATTCCTGCGGCTGGATGCGCACTTCACAGAGTTTGCCAAAGCCCGTGTTCACACCGTAATAAAAAGCCCCTTCTTCCAGTTTCCGCTCAAGGAAACGCCGATTTTCATTTATCCTGGTCCGAACGGAGAATCTGAGTTCTATATGTCGGTTCTCTTTTGCAAGAGCGTAGAGTAAGTCGGGAGTTAATTTTTCTTCACCAACACCAAAGGCCATCATAGGCTTTCCTTGATTCTGTGGGCCGCAGCCTCTATGGACAGAGAATCTTGTTGGCCATTCTGCAGATTTTTTAATGTAATGACGCCCTGTTCGGCTTCCTCAGGACCAAAAATTCCTACAAAAGGAATTTTTTTTCTCACGGCATATTCAATTTGTTTTTTCAGGCGGGCCGTCGTTGGATAAACCTCTGTGCTCACGCCATAGTTGTGCCGAAGGGCGTAGGCTAAGGAAGCAAGCCGACGGACTTCCACGCCTTCCAGCGAAGCCAATAAAAGTGCAGCTGCTGGCGCCCGGGTGTCTGCAAATGTGTGCCCTTTGGAAAGCAAATAATCATAAATCCTATCAGCTCCAAATGAAATACCCACACCTGAAAGACCGGGCTTTCCGAACCTTCCAGTAAGATTGTCGTAGCGGCCGCCACCGGCCAGGCTGCCGCTGCCATCCTTGGGAGTGACTTCAAAGATGGCCCCCGTGTAATAAGTGAGTCCTCTGGCCAAGCTAAGATCTAGCACTATGGGTGCCCGGCCAAAGCTGGACCTTGAGGCTGGTCCGTATCTCCACATTTCGGCTAAGGCCTCTGCTCCATGGGACAGCAAGCCTTGTTCCCTAAAATGCTCACGGACGATGGAGATAGCTTTCTCGAAGGACTGCTCAGGTTTTAACAGCTCCTGCTGCCAAGTGAACATGGTGCGTATATATTCCGCCCTGAACCCATGCTCCACAAACTCTTCCAAAAGTTTTTCTTGAGGCAGCTTGTCGGCTTTATCCCATAAAATGCAAAAGGTGCTGAACGAGGCCGTTTCTCCTCCCGCCCAGAGGCACAACTCTTGGAGCAGTGCTCTGTGGTTTACGCGGATCAGCACATCCTCACTGAGGCCTAGCCGGTCCAACACTTCCTGAAAAATGAGCAAAAATTCTGCTTCATACAAAACGGAATCGGATCCCACCACATCGGCATCACATTGATAAAACTCGCGGTAACGGCCCTTTTGAGGCCTATCAGCGCGCCAGACCGGTTGAATTTGGTAGCGTTTGAAAGGGAAGGTGAGCTCCCCCGCCCGCATGCTCACAAAGCGGGCCAGGGGCACGGTGAGATCATACCGCAGGGCTTTTTCACTTAGAAATCTGGCCATGGCAAGGGACCCCAGACCATCGCCTTCCCAACTGCCTGAATGGCTGGAAGGGTAGGGGACTTGTTCCATGAAGTTGCCGCTATTCAGAATTCGGAAAATGAGCTTATCACCCTCTTCCCCGTAAGTGTCGCTGAGGGTAGTCAACATTTCCATGGCCGGCGTTTCCATGGGAAGGAAACCATATAGCTCATAAACTGAGCGGATGTTCTCAATAATCCAGCGCCGTCGGATAAATTCTTCGGGACCAAAGTCGCGCGTGCCCTTTACTAAAGCCGGCTTACTCATGGGGTCAAGAGTAGAATTTAGGCCTTTAAGCCGATTTCGCGCAACCTTTCCTCCAGGTATTCCCCAGCAGTAATCGGTGGATAAAGGCATGGATGGTCCTCATCAATGCAGGAAGGAAGACAGTCCAGCCGCATCTCGGAGCGAGGATGCAGGAAAAAAGGTATGCTGTAGCGGGGTACATGCCACTGGTCACGGGGCGGATTCACTACTCTATGTGTAGTACTACGCAACCTATTGTTGGTGAGGCGTTGGAGCATGTCCCCCACATTTACCACCACTTGCTCCGGGAGAGCAGTCACCGGCACCCACTGGCCCGCCTTGTTGAGGATCTCCAAACCGTCGGCCGAAGCGCCCATCAGCAGCGTGATCAGGTTGATGTCTTCGTGAGCGCCGGCCCGTACCGAGTCACGGGGTTCCTCGGTGATAGGCGGATAGTGGATGGGCCGCAGAATACTGTTGCCATGCCGGATCTTATCGTCAAAATAGGTTTCTTCAAGCCCCAAGTACAGCGCTATGGCTCGCAGCATGTACTTACCAGCCTCTTCCAGCCGGCGGAATACCTCCATCCCCACCTCGTTGAAGCGGGGGAGCTCTTCGCAGTAAATGTTGGGCGGATATTCGTATTTGACTGGATCATCGTCGGTCACTTCCTGGCCAAATTGCCAGAACTCCTTCAGATCCGGGGCAGGGTGGTCTTTGGCATGCTCCCGCCCAAAGGACACGTACCCGCGTTGCCCATGGAGCTCTGGCTTTTCATATTTTTTCTTCACCTCCAGCGGCAGAGCAAAAAACTTTATTACCTCAGCATATAGTTCATCACGAAGCGCATCGCTCAGCCCATGGTTGCGAATGGCCACGAAGCCCACTTCTTCATAGGCGCGGCCTAGCTCTTCCACAAATCGTCGTTTCTGCTCGGCGGTGCCGTGGGTGAAATCATGCAAATCCAAAGATGGTATATTATTTGTCATAGGTATATTTTAGGCTCTCTAAACCGGCAAAATTGCTGAAAAAAAAACTATTCATTCCGGCTCTTGTAGGCTTGTCATTCTTTAATCCGACGAGGGAACACCTCTTCGGTCAAATGTTTGATCCAGTGGCCGAAAACATTAAATATATCCAAACCCTGTTGAACAAGCCGGGTCAGGATTTTCGCAGCGAACGCCTGACCTGTCCTTTCGTCCCGCACAATACGATCTATGACTGTGAGCCACAGATCAGAATTCAGATCCAGGGTAGTTCAGGTATCGTGACCGTCACCGAAGCCGTTCCGTCGGACGTGCAGAAACTCTCGGACGGGCCCATGCTGGGGGGTAAATATTTCCTGTATGTAAAGAATGGCTTTCGCTATGGCGAGCCATCCATCATGATAAAGATATCTGAACTCCGGCGCACCTGCACCTTTCCGTTGACTATTATGGATACGGCTGCCAGCAGAGTGGATGATACCCTGGGGCTGCATTTAGTGTTTCGCTCCAAAGGGGCCGAATGTCATGAGACCCTGCGTGCCCGTCTGTTCATTGAACCGGGCGACAGCCTGCGCCAGGAAATCTGGGACTTTATGGAGTACCATGCCCCGGATAGGTTTGTCCCCCTATCGGAAGCAGACCTTAAGCCCTGCGAGCCCTTGCTCAATTATGCGGTCACATATCGGGCGTCTTCCCTTTCTCTTTACCCTGCCAACACGTCAGGAGAACGGAAAAAAATCCTCCGCTCTCTCAAGACTATCTATAAATACGTCTCAAAAGGGGAGAATGGTAGCGGGGAC
>JANWWQ010000024.1 GCA_025055635.1 Flavobacteriales bacterium | reverse complement strand
TGATAACTTAAGTCGCCCACCATGCTTTCCCAGTTACCGTCAAAAGCAATACCAATTAATTCTCCCTTCCCGTTGATGACGGGACTTCCACTATTGCCTCCCGTAATATCCGTGTTGGTAAGAAAACATGTGACTAAGTTGCCATTTTTGTCGGCATACGGCCCAAAATCTTTTTTAACCAGCATATCATGAAGTTTTGGGGGGACATCAAATTCCAAATCTCCCGGCACTTCTTTTTCCAAGATCCCGCGTGAGGTAGTGATGTAGTCATAGAAAACGGCGTCGCGCGGTTTGTATGGCTGCACGGTGCCATACGTAAAACGCATGGTGCTGTTCGCATCAGGGTAAAGAAACTTATCTTTTTGGAACTCCCTAATTCCTTTCATATATTCAGCCATTAGGGCTTGCTCAGCTTGCTCATCGCTTCCTAACACGCCCATGTTGGCCATATAAAGGGCAATGACGTCTTTTACGTACTTAAACCCCGGGTCATTTCTTAATGTTGTGGCAGTCGGTTTTTCCAGGAATTGACGCATTTTTTCCTTATCACAAAATAGGGAACTCTGAATGATTTTTTTTACAAAATGAACTAATTTTTCTTCTCTTGTAATTCCAGGTAAATTTTGGAACTCTTCAGACTTAAGCGATTCTGGCCATTGGCTTTCGGGCAGGTCATTCATTGCCTTTTTTAATAATTCAATCATTACGGCCATATCTACGGTGGCATTGTATTCCTGAAAAGTTCTGTCTAGTTTTTTCTTCATTTCATTAAAGGTTTTCTGAAGATTTTCAGGGATAGTGCCGTCATCCTTAAGCTGCATAGCTGCGCTATAAAGACGGGAGGCCCGACGGGCGAAATCTGGACCGAAGTAGCAGAAGTTCAAGTAGGATTGCAATTTAAATTCGGCCTTGTTACTATTATAAATCTGCCGCAAATCCGCTATGAGATTGCCATACTTTTTTTTCCGTTCAGGATCAGCGTCAGCCCAGGCTTGAAAGGCTTTTTCAAACTCTTCTTTTTTCTTTATGAAATCAGAATTTTTAGCAGCACTGATGTTGCCCAGCATGTATTTCCAGTAGTTGGCCAAAGAAGCATAACCTGAAGCCAGTTGTAAGCGAATGGCTTCGTCTTTATCCATGAAGGATTTTTGCGTGCGCAGCTTCACATCCATAATTTGCGAGGCCACGGGATACTCTTCTTGGATGATCCGCCTAATACCATCGCTGGTGAGATAACGCTGTGTACTGCCCGGAAAACCCAAGATAAAAGCGAAGTCATTTTCTTTAATTCCCTTTAGGGATATGGGCAGGAACATCTTAGGATGATAGGGCCGGTTATTAGGGGAATATTCAGCCGGTTCGTTATCAGGACCGGCATAAATTCTAAAAATGGAAAAATCTCCGGTATGCCGAGGCCACATCCAGTTGTCCGTGTCACCGCCAAACTTTCCTACACTTTCCGGTGGAGTGCCCACAAGGCGGATATCTTTAAATACTTTGTAAACTATCAAATAGTATTCATTACCATAAAAATAACTTTCCACTGAAGCTTCCAGGCCTTTGCTCGTATAGGGCGATGTGAGTTCTTTTTCTTTTGCTTCTTTATCTTGAGCGGCGAGCATATCTGCTGTTACATCGCGCATTTCTTGAAGTATTTTTACTTGGAGGCCTTCCACGGGCAACTCTTCGGAGTAAGAGCGCGCCCAGAAACCGTCGCGCAGATAATTGTTTTTCAATGAACTGAGCTCGGCAATGGCATCGTATCCACAGTGGTGGTTGGTGAATACGAGGCCATTGGGGGACACAATTTCTCCCGTACAGAAACCTCCAAACCAAACCACCGCATCCTTGATGGAAGGCTTATTCAGACTAAAAATATTCTCGGCTTTCAGTTTGCAACCCAGGCTCTTAAGTTTCCCTTGCAATTTGCTGAGGTACAAGGGCAACCACATACCTTCGTCTGCACGAAGGCGCATTGTGGAACCTGTGAACGCCAAACACAGTAGAAAAATCGTAGCTCTTTTCATAATGGAGATTTATTGTCAATGGCCGGGCAAACTTATGAAAATTATCCCAGCACCTTCAGGATTGAGGCTAAAATGAATCTACTGATTGTTTAAAACCTTTTTAGTATATCTTTCGGACAAGAGAAAGGATGTATACACATTCCCGATGATTATTTGACCGTCATTTTCTGTGACGTCATTTTTCCATTTGAACTGTGGTATGCATTTGGTTCGCTCATCCTACCCACACTTCAAATATTTACCTCCCTCCCTGCCTCCCTGTGCCGACCGTTAACTGCCTATTCAAAAAAATATGAATTTTTTCTTCCCAACTTGGCTTGTGGCCTTTCGGAGACTTCCGCCGTGCCTAGCCAGTAACCAGGCCGTTGGTCTGAAATCGTAATATTCTGGACACGTGATGACACCGCAATACGGTCTTTTTCGGCCACAATAAATACGGCGGGCACTTGTTCGTACACAATGGCCTGGAGCTCTTTCAGCAGCCGCAGACGTTCCGTACGATCCAGGGAACGGCGATAGCGTTCTATAAGGGCATCACTGGCCGGGGTTCCGAATCCCGTAAAGTTGCTCCCCGTAGTGTACGCCTGGCTGTGCCAAATCTGGTACGGATCGGGATCCACTACGGAGGATATCATGCCTCCCATGTACATATCAAAATGGTGGCTTCGGATTCTTTCAATGAGCTGTCGTAGTTCCAAGGTTTGCACATCAATGGCTATACCCAAAGGCCGGCAAGCTTCGCGGAACATCTCAGCCATGCGGAGGCGGGCCGTGTTACCGCTGTTGGTATAAAGCGTGAAGCGCATGCTCTGACGCCGACCCTGAATTATTTTATCCAGAATGCCATCCCCATCGGTGTCCTTCCATCCTTCGTTGCGGAGTATTTCAGCGGCAAGTTTTGGGTTATATGCATAGGGTTTAAGAGTATCATTGAGCAATTCTTTTCGGGAGGGATGGATGAAGGTAGCGGCCGGGTACACCATATTTTCAAACACCACACGAACAATGTCTTCTGTGTTAATTAAATGGGCTAAAGCTTTTCGGACTGGAAGAGCCGTCAGAACGGGGTGGCGCATATTGAAATGCAGCGCATGATAAGCCATAAGGTTGGGGGAAAAAGTTTGAAAACGTGTCCCTGCGCTATCAGCCAGTTTTTTGAAAACCGCAGCACTGATGCCCCCCAACACGTCCAGCTGCCCTGAACGCAAAGCGGAAAGAGCGGTCTGTTCATCCCTGATGATTTCAAACACTATTGTTTGGGGCCTTGCCTGAAAAAAGACCGAAATACCTGGCCTACTGGAAAGTGTATCACCCCACCAGGGTTTTTTTCTTTCCAGTACTAAACGCTTATCGGCTTCCCATTGCTTGAGGCGATAAGGACCACAGCCATGGAGCACCTGGCGGCCGTTGTAGTGGGTGTTGAACCATTCGGCCAAGCGTTGCACGTCCTTATCCTGGGCTATGGAGTCTCCCCGGAAGAGCATGTCGGCCACCGTGTAGCGACGCAGGATATATGTGCTGTCTAGCAAATGTTCTGGGAAAAGGTAAAGATCCCCTGCCAGGCTGGGCGCGTTGAATAAGGGCTCTCGGAATATCACATGGTACACCAGGGAATCTTCTGTATCCGCCTCTGCCCCTTCCAAATTAATATAAAAATTGCGCAGGTGTTGGCTATTGACTCCCGGGCACAACAGAAGCTTCAGAGAAAACAATACATCCTTGGCAGTTACGGGGCGGCCATCATCCCAATGGGCTTCTGGGCGCAAACGCAGAGTTACACGCAGACGGCCATTGGGAAGGACGTGGGTACGGGGCAGACTGTCTGCCACCACGGGCGTCCATTGCAGGGTAAGTGGATCAATACTTAAAGGGGACCATTGAATGTAGCTGAGGATGGTGGTTTTATTGGCATCGCTCAGCAGAAATCCATTGAGAGTAGCCGGCTCTTCATTGATGCGCACCCGCACTGTTCCCGAGGGGGCCTGTGTCCGTGGCTTGCAACCATTTAAAAGGACGGCAACGAAGGCCAGCGCTACGATAATTCGCAGGATTCCGAATGCTGAGTACATGGAGAGGGCAAGCGGGCCCAAAATTCCAAACTTTTGTTGTTTTCAAGACGAAAGCACTTATTCCATCGTTGCTATGAAATTCTAATCCCTGTCGGGTACGGATAACCCTACAGCATCGTAAAACACCTGCTGCAGTCGTGCTCTGATGGCTTTTTCGTTCAGGGTCTTATTCTCGGGCGTGGGATGGATGCGATTTGAAAGGAAAATGAACAGCAAGCCGTTTTCAGGATCCATCCAGGCCATGGTACCCGTGAAGCCCGTGTGGCCGTAGCTGGCCCATGATACACATTGGCAGGGAGGACCTTTGCCTTCTGGGTCCTTCCGGTCAAAGCCTAGGGCACGCCTGTTGCCGTTTTTACAAAATCGGCAGCGGGTAAATTCCCGTACGGTGGTTTCCGAAAAAAATCTTTCCCTACCATAGGAGCCGCCATTCAGATAAACCTGCATCACTTTAGCAAGATCCCAAGCGTTAGAAAACAATCCGGCATGACCGGCCACTCCCCCGCATAGAGCGGCCCCTTCGTCATGCACAAAACCCCTTAATAGCTGTTTCCGAAAACCGGAATCCACGGCAGTGGGCACAATTTTTTCCACGGGAAATTGCCGACGGGGATTAAAAGTGCAAGTTTTGGCTCCAAGTTTAGAGAATAGCAATTCATAGGCAAGTGAATCCAGTCTTTTCCCTAACAAACGTTCACACACGCGGGCTACCAAATAAAAGCTCAAATCGCTATACAAGTAGCCTTGTCCCTTCTGGATGGGGGATTCAAAAATCCATTTAAACACGCTGTCCACAATAGTATTAATAACATAAAGGCCATCCGCCACCTGCAAATTATGCGTGGCATCGGGAACCGATGAATAAAATCCGGGCCGCGGACGGCCATTTTTGTCCAGAGTGCGCTGGTAAAAAGGTATCCAGGCTTTCAATCCGGCTTGATGGGTAAGAATATCTTCAATCCGCAAGTCGGCGAAAGGCGTACCACGAACTTCCGATAAATATTGAGAAAGTGTTCCTGCAGGGGAGAGGCGACCCGCATCATACAGCATCATCGCTAGGGGTACGGTAGCGGCAATCTTTGTAATAGAGGCAAGGTCAAACAACATATCTGGAGTTACCGGCGTGGCGCTCTGATAAGTGGTATGTCCAAAAGCTTTGTGATAAAAAACGACCCCGTGGCGCGCCGCCAACACCACACAGCCTGGATAGGCTTTTAAGCGGATACCTTCCTGGGCAATTTCATCGGCTTGCTGTAGCAATCTACTACTTACTCCCACTTCCTCAGGGATACTGTGCCTGAGAACGGGCAAATTGGCCTGCTCAATTCCGGCCCCACAGGGTAGATGGGGTCCCACTGCCACCGGCAATCGCCCCCTAAAAGGTAAAGCCCCGAAAAGGGCTTGCGCTGCCATTTCTTGGGCTTCAGGAC
Organism: Flavobacteriales bacterium; assembly: GCA_025055635.1. GTDB lineage: Bacteria > Bacteroidota > Bacteroidia > CAIKAF01 > CAIKAF01 > JANWWQ01. The sequence continues at coordinate 22,476 of JANWWQ010000024.1, read as the reverse complement.
TATCCTGATAAGCCATCACTAAAGCCTGTAGGGGAAGGTTGGGAGAAAATGCTTCAAGGCTGTAAGGATTCGCAAAGACTACACCTATCGTGGGAAGCTTCTTAGTAATTTTCTCCACGAACTTTGGAATAACAGATCCTATTTGGTAATCCTTCCAAGGATGTTTATTGGATTTGTGAATAGAGACCACGGCAAGGTTTGCATTCTTCAAAGCCTCTTCCACCCTTCGAAAGGATTGCGTATCGGGGTTATCATCTAAACGAAGTATTTGAAATGGGCAATAATCACTTAAGTACCTGGAGAAAACTTCGTCCGGCCCGGCACCGACCGTGACCAGAACAGGATTCAAGGAATCGTAACCGCTCAGGGGCAATATGTTCTGCTCATTTTTCAAAAGAGTTAAAGAAGCCGCCACTGCTTTTCTGTGGATCAACTGGTAGGAAGGTCTCCACAAGTCCTCCTGAAGCCCCTTAAGGGACAAGGGTTGCCATCTGTGTAAACCCACCAAATACTTATGCAGCAATATCCGACGACACTTTTTATCAATTTCATCCTGACTCAATATGCCCCGGGCCACAGCCTGCCGAATACTATCAAGGGCCAAAGGCACATTTTCGGGCATCAGCAACACATCCACCCCTGCCCTGAGAGCTAGCACCTCCACCTTACCCGGTGGGAAATAGCGGCTTACTCCGCTCATATTCAGGGCATCGGTGAAAACCAGTCCTTCAAAGCCGAGGTTTCTCCGCAAAAATCCTGAAATGGTCTGATAGGAAAGAGAAGTAGCCAAATGGGGTGTGGAGTCTAACACCGGCACATACAGATGGGCAACCATCACAGCCTGAAGGCCTTTAGCTATAGCTCCCCGAAACGGAAAAAGTTCCACGGAATCCAGTCGTTCCAAAGGGTGTAATATGGCCGGTAGCTCGTGGTGGGAATCTTTGTCTGTGTCACCATGGCCCGGGAAGTGCTTTCCGCACGCCATGACACCATTTCGCTGAAGTCCGGCCGCTAAGGCCAGCCCCTTGCGCAAAACATTGCTCCTGTCCTGACCGAAAGATCGGGCATTAATAATGGGGTTACGAGGATTATTGTTAATGTCCAAGACGGGAGAAAAGCTCACATTTACACCAACCCGCTTCAGTTGGTAGGCCATTTCAGCCCCAATCTGAAAAATCAAAGAATCATCCTGAATGGCGCCCAAGGTCATCTGCCAGGGAAATCTCGGGCAACTATCCAGCCGCATACTCAGTCCCCATTCATAATCCCCTGCTATGAACAGCTTTACCTTGGCCATTTTTTGATAATGATTTGTGAGAGAGGCCTGCCGCCCAGGCCCACCCTGAAAAAAAATAAGGCCTCCCACACCATATTTAGACACTAATTCCTCAGTGGCCCGTACGTGCTTGGCGTCCTTATTACTATAGGCGGCTACCATGAAAAGCTGGGCTATGCGTTCATCTGGACTTAGTCGGGCCATCACTGAATCGGCCCAGCGATAGGCTTCCAAGGGGATGGGCACTCGTGCATCCATCAGAGGCGGAGAAGGACCCTCTCTTTCCTTAGACAATGACTGACCCACCGATAACTCCAGATAGGAGATTAATATCAGGGGGATAATGGCCAGGAGGCGCATGGGATGGGACAAAGAAAAAAAACGCTGTTATTAGTGGCTCAGTATCTCAAAGTCTTAATTAAAGAAAAGGTTTGTATATCAACATACTAACTCTCAAAAGGAAGATTCTCCTCCGCATCCAATGTTAAGAACGTATTTAATTAGCGCCATGGATAATCGATTTCCTTTGGTGGCCATACTGTGTGGAGGTGACACGGGTGAATATGACATTTCCCTCCGTAGCGCTTCTATGGTCATGAAAGCCTTGGAAGACTTTCCGTTATGTTGCAGACAGGTGGTGGTACGAGGCAATTCGTGGCAGGTGGTTATTAATGACAATAGTGTACCCGTAGATAAAAATGACTTTTCGTACTTATGTCCAGAAAGCGGCCTCCGTTATCGCTTTGACGTGGCATATAACGTGATCCATGGTAGTCCAGGTGAGGATGGCCGCCTTCAGGCCTGGTTGGACGTTCTGGGCATTCCTTATACGGGCTGCGGATACCGAACCAGCCTGATTACGATGAACAAATACCTGTGCAAGATGATGCTCACTGGTGTTCCAGTAGCCTTAGCACCCTCCCGCCTTCTCAGGAAGGGGGGGGCTGTGAGTGCATCCGAATTGTTGGCTCAATTGGGTTTACCACTTTTTATAAAGCCCAACAACGGTGGCAGTAGTCTGGGCACCCACAAGGTGAAGGACCCTTCGCAACTAGAAGCGGCCCTGCAGGACGCTTTCCAGCACGACAGCGAAGTACTGTGCGAAGCTTACATGCAGGGTCGCGAACTCACCTGTGGGGTTGTGGAATTGGAAGGAAAGCTCCACCCGTTGCCGATTACCGAAATCATTTCCCACCGTGAGTTCTTTGATTATACTGCCAAGTACGAAGGAGCATCTCATGAAATTACACCTGCCGCCCTATCTCAAGCTCAACAAGAAAGGATTCAAAAGACGGCCTGCCAAATTTTTAGAGCGTTAGATTGTCACGGCATTGTACGGATAGATTTTATTCTCTCTTCGGATGATACCTTGTGGTTCCTCGAAGTGAACACCGTGCCAGGTTTCAGTCCCCAGAGTATTGTACCTCAACAACTTAGAGCGGCCGGCTTTAAGGAAGGGGATGTGTTGTACAAGCTGATTCGGGAAGCCCTAATAAGAAAAAAGTTGGATTAATCTCCAGGAGTAAGATTTGACCTTCCTAATTCTATATTCATTGTCGTGATGTGAAATAATTAAACAAGAATTATCCCCCTTTGGATTTACCGCCCAATTATCCATATCCCTAGCCCTTACATAAAATATCCCCCTTTTTGTGAAAAGCCATTTATTTTCCCCAGAGCTTGAGAGACTTACTTTAGCTTGTGGGTATTGATTCTGCTTCTGATAGGTTTTTTGTACACTTCGTAAACTGCTTCGGCTTTCTTTTTTTGATTCGTATTAAAGACGGTATACGTAGAAGAACTGTTATTCGAATACGTGGTGGTACATTCGCGACTTTAGTCTTTTTTCACGGAAATTGAAGACGAGCAGATTGGCTAAGGCTGAAAATGCAGATGAGCTTATTCAAAATGATGCATTTTTTCAAGAGGAAGCTAATTAATGCCTTATGAGATATGCTAAAATTCTGAGAGAAATTTAAAATTGTTTAGAATCATTTTACTTTTAACATTGTGATATTAAATGTCATGATAATGGGTATTTAAAACCATACGTTAAAGTAAAGACTATAATTTGAGCTCTTCTCATAATTTTTACCGAAAAGGAGTATTTTATTAAACTTTAGAAGACAATAATATATTTTCTCTAATTTAACGAAACTACTTTTGCTGTGTGAATAAATCCAATGAGTCCCGCCGTTTTACTGTTACGGCAGCGCTTCCCTATGCCAATGGACCATTGCATATAGGCCATATTGCAGGTTGCTATTTACCTGCGGACATATATGTACGTTATCTCCGGCGCACGGGAGCGGATGTCTTGTTTATCTGCGGTTCAGACGAACATGGGGTGCCCATCACTCTGCGCGCCGAGCAGGAAGGTACCTCGCCGAGAGAAGTGGTGGACCGATATCATGGAATATTGAAAGAGGCCTTTTCAGCCCTAAATATTTCCTTTGACTATTACCACCGAACCTCCTCAGAGCTGCACCACCACACGGCCCGCGATTTCTTTTTACAACTTATTGAAAAAGGTGAATTAACCGTTCATACCACCGAAGAATTCTATGACGAGTCGGTGGGCCGTTTTCTGGCTGACAGATATATCGTTGGCACTTGTCCGACCTGTGGTTATGAGAATGCTTATGGTGACCAGTGTGAAAAATGCGGGCGTTCCCTCAGTCCAGCTGAACTGATCCACCCTAGGTCGCGGCTTTCAGGAAGTATACCGGTGCGGCGTCCCACCCGACATTGGTATATGGATCTGGGCCGGCACCAGGACACCTGGCTGAAATCTTGGATTCTTAGCAAAACGGAATTCTGGAAAAGCAACGTGTTGGGTCAATGCCTGAGCTGGATGGGTGAGGGAGACAACCACCTGCGACCCCGTGCAGTGACGCGGGACCTAGATTGGGGCGTGCCCGTGCCAGCACACCTGGAAGGAAGCCAGGGAAAAGTCCTGTATGTGTGGTTTGAGGCACCCATCGGCTACATCTCTGCAACAAAAGCCTTCTTTGAGGAGGTGCGGTTAGGGCACATTGCCAAACCTCCCTGGGTGAGTGGATCGCGATGGGAGGACTATTGGAAAATGGAAGGCCAGAGCAAGCTGGTACACTTTATAGGGAAAGATAATATCGTTTTTCATTGTTTGATTTTCCCGGCCATGCTCAAAGCTGCTGGGGACTACATTTTACCCTGGCAGGTGCCGGCTAATGAATTTTTAAATTTAGAAGGGCAAAAAATATCCACATCTCGGAACTATGCAGTGTGGGTACATGAATATCTCTCAGAAATGCCTGGTCGGGTGGATGAACTTCGCTACGTATTGGCGGCCGGCATGCCCGAGCAACGCGATAATAATTTTGTATGGAAATACGACGGCACTGACAATACTACCGATAGTTACCAGGCACGGGTTAACAAAGAACTAGTAGCAAACTTGGGGAATTTCATTAACCGGGTTGTGATGCTCACTCATAAATTTTTTGATGCAAAAATTCCCGATCCTGGTCCAAACCAATTCCCAGAACGCCAACTGGAAGTGAAGGCCACGGTTCATGCAATAGGTGAAGCCCTGGAACAATTTCGTTTTCGGGATGCCCTGGGGTCTCTCATGAAACTTTCCGCCTGGGGGAACCGTTTTTTACAAATCCACGAACCCTGGAAAATTATTCACACGCAAAATGAGCGTGCAGCCGCTGTCCTCTATGAGGCGGCCCAACTGGCTGTAGCCTTAGGAATGTTGTGTGAACCCTTTATGCCAAACACCTCCGAAAAAATTTGCCGCATGCTAGGTGTTCAGAAAAGGGACTGGCGTTGGGACACAATAGCACAGCATGAACTAGTGCCCCCTGGCATACAGATCCCTGCACCTGCAATCCTTTTCCGAAAAGTAGAAGACCACGAGATTATTCCTCAGATTCAAAAGCTTCAAGCCATGCAAAATCCCGATATAATGGACAAAAAACCTTCCTCATCACCTTCTCCCACTTCCTCAGGACACCATTTCATATCCATAGAGGAGTTTAAGAAATTGCGTCTCATTGTAGCGCGCATTTTGAAAGCCGAACGAATTCCCAAGGCTGACAAGTTATTGAAGCTTACCCTGGACATTGGTGATGACCAACGCACCGTGCTATCAGGAATAGCAGAACATTACGGACCAGAAGAAGTGGAAGGCCGTCTGGTGGTGCTTGTCGAAAATCTGGCACCCCGCATTATGCGGGGTTTCGAGTCGCAGGGCATGATCCTGATGGCTGATGGCCCAGAAGGTCGGCCCGTATTCATTGAACCGACAGGCCCCACTAAACCTGGCAGTCCTGTGTCATGAGCCGCTCTGATTCAAATTCTATTCTCCTGACTCAGGCCAAGGAAATTTTCGAAAATTTCTTGCAAAGCCAAGGTTGCAGGCGCACTCCAGGGCGCTTTGCGATTTTGGAAGCCGTGTATGCCCAACCCGGTCACTTTACCCTGGAAAGTTTGCTGGATCATTTATTCCAAAAAAATATACCCGTAAGCCGTGCTTCTGTGTACAATACCATAGAATTGCTCATTCGGTGCGGCTTAGTACGCCGCCGGGAATTAGGTAATGGCACGGTGGCCTACGAAAAAGCACTAGGCTTCCGTCAGCACGATCACCTGGTGTGTACCACTTGCGGGAAAATATTTGAATTTTGTGACCCACGCCTACAAAGCGTAGAAGAATCCATCGGACGCCTTTTAGGATTTCGTATCCGGGAACATAACTTAGTGCTAACGGGCGAATGTGTTCGTCAGGAATGTCAAGCAAAAAATAAGCCTTGAGTTTGATCTCCTTATCCTCTGCACAAAGCTGTTGACAACTTACAACTCTCCAGAGTTTTACTTTTTTAAATTCCATCGATTCTCACTTAACATTGCTGCGAACTCATGGTACGCTTTGAAGAAATAATGGCTGAGTTGAGATCGGGCCAATTGGCGCCCATATACATCCTGGCCGGTGAAGAACCCTGGTACATTGACCGATTAAGCGACGCTTTTGAAAACAGTGTGGTGGAGGAAGACCATAAAGCCTTTGATTTTTCTAAACATTTTGGGAAAGGACTTGTGAAACAAAGCCTTCTTGCCGACTTGCGCAGTTTTCCCCTCATGGGTTCCCGTCGCCTGGTCATTCTTCGTGAAGCGCAGGACGCTGAAAAAGAAAAGGACAGCAGCGATTTTTTAGAATATTTGACATCCTATTTCCAACAGCCCACTAGGTCCACCGTTTTTGTAATGTGTTATAAAGCCAAGCCTGATAAACGGCGTACTGTGTGGAAAACCCTTATGCAATTGCCTTATGTGCGCTTTTTCCTGAGCGACAAACCCCGCGAACAGCAGCTCCCGGCTGTCATTAACTCTTTGGCAATTGAAGCTGGTATCCATTTGCATCCCGACGCTGTTCTGGCCCTTATGGAACTTGTGGGCACCGATATGGCCCGGCTGGACAATGAAATCCGTAAATTGGCTTTAGCCACAGGCCCAGGAGCCCAAATAGACCGCGAGACGGTCCTGGACAAAGTGAGCTTTAGCCGTCAATATAACATCTTTGAACTCTACAGAGCTTTGGCTCATAAAAACAAAAGTCAAATCCTGCAAATTGGCCTTAACATGGCCCGCAATTCCAGAGAAAATCCGCTCATACGCAATATCAATCAGCTATTTTCTTTTTTCTCTAACCTGTTGCTTTTCATGTATTATATCAAGAGGGAGAAACTCTCTCCCGATCAGGCTGCACAGACCATGAATCTCAATTTTTATAGCCGGCAGGACTACATCGCTGCCCTCAACCGTTATTCTTTTGAACAGGTGCAGCACATTCTGGCTTTACTGATGGAGTATGACCTGAAGGCCAAGGGAGTGGGAGCCCGCGCGGATGAGGAAGTGCTTATGACTGAGCTAACCATACATTTAGCTAAATGAGCAGTTGCCGAATAAAGTGTTTTTAATCGCTAAGTGTGCCGATCCGAAAGAAGGTAATCCTAATTTGCCTTTTTATTTTTAACTAATCTCCAATAGAAAGTTGTGGTCATTTGCCATAGGTTTTACAATGGGAGCAATCCGTCCTCAATCCTTTCGGAGTGCGTAAGCCATAAAAAGAATAATCGCTATCACAGATTTGGACCATCAGAAGGCATTTGGGGAGGGCAGGATGTTGAAGGGCATACACTGGACAGGGTTTGTGGTGTGGAAGGCTACGCCTAAATCGCACTTTGGATTGAGAAAGGCCCCCACGAAAAAGAGCCGTATCCAGCTGGAGACAAAGCATAAGGGAATCACTGTCGGGTCCTGACCTGTAGGTAGCCCTACCCAGCCTCTCCAGAACAATACCTTGAGGCCAGAAGGCCGGAAAATGTCGCCCCCTCCAGAGCAAAAAATAAGAGATTACTACCCCCAGACCCACACCCATACCGAAAAATGCCAATCGTCGGAGGAGCCTATTGTCTTTCTTCATGGAGTTTTACGAAGATACTGGCGCTGAACATAGCCTGAAATCCAGATACCCACTTCGTAAAGGAGGGCCACTGGTAATGCCACCACAATTTGACTCACAAGATCAGGCGGAGTAATGATGGCGCTCACTAGGAGGTTGAGCACGATCGCATGGCGTCTATATTTACGGAGGATAGCCGGTGTCACCAGGCCGATGCGCGAAAGGAAATATACCGCTACCGGCAATTCAAATAGAAGTCCGCAAGCCAACACCAGCATCGTGACAAGGGAAATGTAGGAACGCATATCCACGTAATTCTCAATGGCAGAGGATACAGAGTAATTGCCAAGAAAATTGATGGACAGAGGCGTCAGAATAAAATAACCGAAAAGGGCGCCAAGAAGAAAAAGCGCGCTCACAGCGACCACCAGTCCCCGGGCACCACGCCTTTCATTTTCATATAGGGCGGGTTTAACAAAAACCCATAATTCCCATACCACATAGGGAAATGCCAGTACTAGGCCGGCCACGAAGGAGGCCCATAAGTGCATAGTGAATTGACCGGCCATGGTGGTGTTGATGAGTTTCAGGCGCGGCATATGAAAACACAGAGAGTCACCCAGGCCTACCAATTGGCCTAGGGCACAAAAACCTTTGTAAAAAATGAAGTTTTCAGCAAGCGGCGCCATGAGCAGGCGGTCAAAAAGAATAGACTTACCTGTAAAAGCCACAATCATTCCCAAAACCACAGCGACTAAAGACCGCAGGATGTGTCTGCGCAGTTGTTCCAGATGCTCCAAGAACGACATCTGGTTGGGATCAGCGGACACGGCGCCGTAAAGGTATCCCTGCCGGACTTTTCACCTCCGGCTCAGGGGAATAATCTTACTTTACCACCTCCACAACACAGTAACGAGAAGCCTTCCAAAACTGTTGTGGATTTGTAATAGTGAGCTTTTCTCCAGACAAAGTGTAAGAGCCAGCTGGATGTGAAGAAAGGAGACGGGCCTTTTTACCATTTATGAGCACCTCTCCCAGCTGACGCAGATCAGCCCGAGTGAAGGATTTTTCGTTAAAGGTAACTCCCAGCTTACCCCTGGCACGAGGACCAGAAAACTCTCCTTCCTTACTGAGAACCCCTTTTTCAATGAGCTCTTTTTTGGTGCCTACGACATAGAAGACGGTATTCAGTTCTACCGTTTTTTCCTCGGCTTCTTTGGTTTTGGCCTCCAGCTCTCTGGTGACGGTCTCTTTTTCCGAGCGCAGAGTAGCTACTTCTTGGGTAAGCCCTTCAACCTTGTAATTCATAGCAATAAGACGTTCGTTGAGGGCTGCTATCTCGGCGTCCTTCTCTGCTAAAGTGGCACTAAGCCGACTGATCATCTTTTCCAATTCTACGATTTTGAGGTTTGATTTTTTCAAGCGCTGTTGCAGTTCGGCCATTTTGTTGCGCGAAGCGGTCATCGCTTCGTTGATGGCGCGAATCTTCTCTTCTATACGGGTTTTGACGTCCACATTGGATTCGCCCGCCGCGATAGCTCCGCTCTGAATCTCCGTTTGCTGGGCCTGAACATTTTGAAGGCTTTCTTCAATTTCATTGAAAGCCCTTAGAAATTCATTAACAGAACTATCTTTCTGATTGATCTGCAAGGTAAGGGAATCGATGATAGCTTGCTTGCGCGCTATTTCATCTTTACTTCCCTTGCACTCAAAAAGCAAAATACCAAGTGCAAAGAGGAACAAAATTTTTAGCTTTTTCATAATTCTATATTTTTAATTTTATTCTTCTGCGCAGTTAAAACCTTCTTTGATCTTTTTATACATGAAATCAGCCCGCTCGTAACGGTCAGAAGAACATAGGCGGGCTTCCGGAGCTGAACCTTCCACTATTGGGGTACAACGGATGCACACCTCCTTTTTGCAGCCTTGAAGGGCTAAGAAAAAAAGGGCGGATAATAAAATTAATTTTCGCGTCACGACAGGGGGTTTAAAATGGATACCCAATGGCAAAGTTACCGATTATGCTTTTCAATTTCAAAAGTTTTACAATCCACACGTCCCCGTAATACCCACTCGGATCATAAATGGGTACTGAAGGGTCAAGTCTGAAAATAAAAAAACCTAAATTTAACCGCAGACCTAGCCCGGCGCTGAGGGCCATCTGTCGCCAAAAATGTGCAAGTTGAAGGTGCCCGCCAGGTCGCGCTGGGTCAGGACGCAGCAGCCAAATATTTCCGGCATCGGCAAAAAGGGCCAGTTCCACCTGACGGATGAGGGGAATTCGATGCTCCATGGAAATGAGCACCTTGATGTCCCCAAACTGGTCATAGGATTTTCCGGGATAGGAACCGGGGCCCACGCGCCTAGCCAAAAACCCGCGCAGGTCGGTGGCTCCACCGGCGAAAAAGCTCTTCTCAAAAGGGAGCACCCGGCTATTGGCGTAAGGAAGGCCCAGGCCAAGATTGAATCTGAAGGCCGTGACCTGATGATTCCGAAAAATAAAATATTGCCGAAAATCGGGCTCTAACCTCAGGTATTGAGCAAAAGGAGTATTAGCCAATGTGCGCCGGCCCTGCTCATCGGAAGGAGATTTTAATATACGGCTGAGCAACCAGAGGGAATTACCGCCAAATTGTACGTCCAAACGAAAACTCTTGGTGTAGCCATAAGTAGGCTTGGGCTCATTATATCCAAAAATGTATGTGAAACCTGAAATGATTTGACTCGTAAAACTGTTAAGCAAAAATTTATCTTTCAGACTTTCCAAATAGGAGCGAAAAGAAGGCGCCAGATTTACGTTTACAATATTAATGTCGGCAGGAATAATGGTATGACGTTTGCGAGGTGTTTCGTTCCATTCATAACCAAAGGAAGCCGACGACAGAAAGCGCTGATAGTCCGGACGACTCTGATAGGTAAGCGCCAGGCGCTGAGTGGTCTTGGGTTGGTTGCGCTTGGAATAACGGCCTATGTTGAAAGGTACCAGGAATTTTGGGGACTGAATCTGCAGGTTACCTCCAAATTCCAGCGTATTGAAAATGATGCGCGTGTTGGGTACTTCCGCACTCACCAGCTGTGATTCACCGCGGCCCAACACATTAAAACTAAAAATTTCGGCTCCGTAAAAAGCGTTGCGATTGGTATAACTGGCCGTCGCTTCTAAGCCCGGAAAAGATCCAGTTGTGGTAAACTGGGTGTTTACATTCAGGCTTTGATGCTCTGCAGGGGTAAGCTGAATGTAGCAATCCAAAAGCTCATATCCATTCTCACGTCCAACATATTTATATGTAATGTTAATAAACTTAAATATTCGGAGGTTGCTTAAATAATTATAAGTTTTGTCGTGGTCGTCGGCGTTGAAAGTATTTCCAGATTCCAAAATGATATTTTTGGCAATTATAGTGGGTTTGATTTTAAGATAATCATTATACACAAAAATATATCCTTTCACTGTATCCTGGTTCTTTTTTTTCTCATCCCCTTTTAGAATATTATAATCAGTATCCACGTAAATATGGCGGATCAGGCAGGAGTGATGTCTGCGCACCAAAAAACTATCGGTTTCGGTTTTTAAATAGTAGGAAGGATTTTTAATAATCATTTTAAGGTCCACAAGATGGTTGCCAACACCTGTATCGGCTTCAAACGAAATATAATCCTTGCTGAAGAAAAAAAAGCTTTTTTGTCTTAACAACTTTGTAATTCTGTCTCTTTCTTCATTAAGCCGGCGCAGATCAAAGGGTTTTCCTGGCACAATAGCCGCAGCTGACATGGATTTCTGTATTTCTTCTTGCATATATTTATTAGGTGCTGAAAATGAATATTGACGGATACGGTATGGCTCACCTTCCTGCACTATGAAATATACCTGGGCCCTGCGATTTTTTTTTAGAACAATAGAATCTCTCACATGGGCATCAAAAAATCCTTCATTTATTAAGGCCTTTTGAATGTTAAAAGCCGATTTCTTGACAGCTTGCGAATCCAAAAGGGCAGGCGGTTCCCCAATGGATAATAATACCTCCCCTAAGGTTCGACGCGATTTGATTTGACCTTTTTTGCCGGCGGCAATGCGTTGTTTATTTCTGGCCAACCTTAAGGAATCCAGGTATTGCCTCCGCTTTTCTGTTTTTTCTTGATTGACGGACAGATAGATCTGAAGAGGCAGCCTTATGAGGCCCAGCGTCTTTTTATTGGTTTTCACATAACTGTAATCTATGAGGTTATCATCAATTTCTGACCTGGGCTTCTGGACCACTTTTACCTTGGTTACTAAATAGTCTGAGGAACTAGATTTACGAAGTGGGCTACAACCCAAATTTATAATTAGAAAAAAAAATAAAAATGAACCAGTAATTACATATACATGTTCCTGAAAAATAAATCGTTTCTTTTTGTTCCTTGCTAAATGGGACTTAACTTTTAAAGGCATCCCTAGCAAAAACCTCAGCAAAGATAACCTCGTCGGCTTCGGTAAAAGGAATATGGCGGCGTTCCATCACACGGCGTGCGGTGGCTAGGGCTTCCTCTAAGCGATACGTCTGAAATCCTTGAGCGCCACCCCACGAAAAAGAGGGAATAAAATTGCGGGGAAAACCACTGCCGAAAATGTTGGCACTCACCCCTACCACAGTGCCCGTATTAAACATAGTATTGATACCACACTTGCTGTGGTCACCCATGAACAAACCACAGAACTGCAAGCCGGTATTGATAAAAGCCCGTTTTCCGTAATGATAAAGTTTGACGGTAGCATAATTATTTTTTAAGTTGCTGTTGTTACTGTCGGCTCCCAGATTACACCATTCTCCAATCACGCTGTGGCCCAGGAAACCATCATGGGCTTTATTGCAATATCCGAGCATGATGCTGTTATTCACCTCGCCCCCCACGCGCACCTGCGGGCCAAAGGTGGAGGCCCCATAGATCTTGGCTCCCATTTTTACTTGTGTACCTTCTCCTATGGCCACGGGCCCACGGATGAGGCATCCCTCCATTATTTCTGCTCCTTTGCCTATATAAATTGGACCCGACCGCACGTTGAGGACGCTTGCCTCCACTACAGCTCCTTCCTCAATAAAAAGATTTTGTGCTTCGCCTATCAGGGTGTTGGTAGAACTCAATGGGGCACTTTGACGTCCTTTTGTGAGACGGTTGAAATCAGCTCTCAAAACCGTATCATTGAGCATGAAAAGGTCCCAGAGATTGGAAATTCTTTGAAAAGGCTGATTCCACGGAATTTCTTTTTGGGGTGTGCCTCTCCATGCCAGGCGGCGTCCGCCGGCAATGAGCACCTCACCCTCCTTGAGCGCAAGAAGGGCTTCAGCGAGCGAAGCATTAGGCAGAAGGGCCCCTTCTACATACAGATCATCTCCCGAACTAGCGGGAAATTTAGCTTGTAAATAGGTTTCGGTTTGGAATGCGGCTTTCAAACCTAGAAAACTTTCCCACTTCTCGGCTATAGTGTCTATGCCTATCCGGAGGGCTGCTACGGGCCGCGTGAATGTGAGGGGTAATAAATTTATTCTGGTCTCTGGATCGTCAAAAAGAATCATAGTTATCAGCGTTTTTTAAGAAAGTTGGTTGGACACCTTCTGATCGGGCCACAACGGACGCTACTACGGTGTCCCCCGTTACGTTGACCACGGTCCGGGCCATATCCAGCAAGCGGTCAGGGGCCACGATGAGGGCCAGCCCTTCGGCCCCTAATCCCACGGAACCCAACACCACCACAAGCATCACCATACCGGCGCCAGGCACAGCCGCCGACCCGATGGAGGCCAGCGTAGCGGTAAGCACAATGGTGAGGTACTGGGGCAGACTAAGCTCTAAACCAAATACCTGGGCAATGAACACAGTGGCTACAGCCTGGTAACAACTGGTCCCGTCCATGTTGATGGTAGCGCCCAGCGGTAACACAAAACCTGAAATGTGCTCGGGGATACCCAATTTTTTCTCGGCAATATCCAAAGTGACAGGCAAGGTGGCCGCACTGGAACTGGTGGTGAAAGCCAGTTGCTGGGCCGGAAGCAGAGCCCTGAAAAAGCGAATGTTCAAAAAAGAAGGGGCCAACAACCGGAGCAAGACGGGATAATTCACACCGATGATAATAGCCAAAGCCAGAAGTACACACAAGATGTACATGCCCAACGCCTGTAATAGGTGGGCCATGTCGGAGGGATCATCACCCGCCATCTGTACAATGAGGCCGGCCATCAATCCAAAAACGCCCAAAGGCGCGCCTTTCATAATAATTTCCGTAAGCCGTAGAATGGTTTCGTTTAAAGACGTAAAAAATTCCCTCACGGGACGGGCCTTTTGGTCCGGCAAGGTCACAAGGGCCACTCCCACCAGTAGAGCCACCACGATAATTTGCAACATGCGGGTATTATCAGAAGCGGCAGCTACTAGGTTATCAGGCACCATATCCACTAAAAAGCTCAGAGGTCCCTTTTCTTTTTGTTGGGCAGCCGCGGCGGCTTTCTGACTTCCGAGAGCGGCAAATTTTTCGTGAAGCAAGGTCCTTTTTTCAGGGCTAAGGAACAAGCCCGGTTTCAGGGAAGCCGCTACGACCAATCCCACAGCGACAGCCATCACCGTGGTGAGCAGATAGAGCGCTATTGTTTTGCCGCCGATGCGGGTGACCTGCCCCAGTGAGGGCAGGGAGGCAACGCCTGCCACAAGAGAAGCTACCACTAAAGGCAGGGCAATAACCTTGAGCAAATTGAGAAATATCTGACCCCAAGGCATCACATAAGCCATGATCCACCAGCTCCCACCCACCAAAGCGGCTGCCCAGCCCACGGCTACCCCCAAAACCATGGAGGCCAAAATCTGTCCATGCAAGGGAATGCGCTTCAATGGGATGGAAGTTTAATTCCTTCAAGACCCTTTTTGAGCTGAAAGAGGATAGTGTCTACATCTTCCAGGCGGCATGTGCCCACGGAGATGCGGAACCAGTCGGTGGAGGCGGGTAAGCCAAAGGCTGTGAAAGGCACAACGGCCACAGCCGAAGCCGCCAGCAGGTACTCGGCTATGTGGGAAGCTGTGTCCAGAGAGGCGCCTTCTGGCGTAAGACCGTTACGCACAGGAAAACGTACAGACAGATAGATACCGCCCGTAGGCTGTATGACCTCCACAGGTAGGCCCTGAGCCTGGAGTTTCCGGAGACCTTCGTAGAAGGCTCTCTGACGGAGCTGAACCGCTTGGTTCATCTGCTGAATGAAAGGCCAAAGATGGGGGGAAGATAAATAGTCAGCTGCAGCGGATTGTTCAGCCCTGGGGGCCCAGGCCCCTATGTGACCCAATATGGCGCGCATCCGGTTGATAACATGGAGCGGGCCGGCTGCCCAACCCACGCGAAGACCCGTAGCAGCCAGGCTTTTGGAAAGCCCATCTACGTAAATTACATAAGGGGCTAGTTCAGGAAAAAAGGCCAAAGGATGCACATGCTCAACCCCTTCAGATCGCAAAGGCCAATAAATCTGGTCATATAAAAGGTACAAGGGCTTTGAAGAAGAATTACGCCGTCGGTTTTCTTCCAACACGAGGGCACAGATGTCGCGCAACTGGTCAGAGTTAAAACAGGTACCCGTAGGATTGAGGGGACTGCAAAGAGCTAATAGCACAGCATCCTTCAGATGTGGAGCTAGCTGCGCGGCTGTGGGCATGAAATTGTTTTCGGGTAAGGTGGGTAGAGCCACGGCAGTAGCACCACAGAGATGGCAATAATGATTATTGTTCCAGGAAGGAATAGGAAACACCACTTTGTCTCCCGCATCCACTACAGTTTGGTAGATGGTGTAGATGAGGGGACGCGCACCACCGGCCACTTGAATTTCTTCCTCTGTGAAAGGCAGTGAAAGTTGATGGCGAAGCAGTTGGGCAATAGATTGTCGCAGCTCGGGGATGCCTTCGGCGGGGGGATAGTTGGTGTGTCCTGCGTGATAATAGCGTATGATGAGATCTCTTAGTTCAGGCGGAATAGGAAAAACCTTTGGATCAAAATCGCCAATGGTGAGGTTGAATATGCGTTCGCCGGCCCGAATGCGCCGGCTGATTTCATTGCCGAGCCGAATGATTTCGGACCCGATAAGGCGCTCGGCCATTTGAGATAGGCGCAAGGACATAAAAATGAATATAGGGCTTAAAAGTACACTGGTATGAGAAACCTGCCAAGTCGGTGGGACTCGTTAGGATGTGAAAGGCGAAGCCTCCGACCGCTGTCCCGTAGAAAGCATGCTCCAAACACCTACTCCAAATAACGCCCCACAACGGGAAGCCTCCGCCCGGGGCCAAAGGCCTTCACGCTGACGCGCAGAACGGGAGGGGACTGGCGCCTTTTGAATTCGGCCCTGTTGACCATGCGCAGCACCTGCACCACCAGATCTGGAGAAAAGCCCGTCTCTTGGCAAATGCGACGGGGGCCCTTGCGCTCTTCAATATAGGGTTGCAAGATGGCGTCTAGCACCTCATAGGGCGGCAAGCTGTCGGTGTCTTTTTGGTTAGGGCGCAGCTCGGCAGAAGGTTCTTTGGTCAACACATAGGGCGGAAATACGGAAGTCGTGGCCTGGATATGGTGAGCCAACTGATAAACTTGTGTTTTGTAGAGATCTCCAATTACGCTGAGCGCCCCACACATATCTCCATAAAGGGTTCCATAGCCCACGGCCAGTTCGCTTTTGTTGGATGTATTGAGCAATACATGACCATACTTGTTGGAAATAGCCATGAGAAGATTGGCACGAATCCGGGATTGAAGGTTTTCTTCCGCTACGTTGAAAGGGGTGTTAGAAAAATGCTTGCTGAGGTTTTTCAGGTATGTATCAAAGATAGGCTGTATGGGCAAAACATCCCATTCTATCCCCAAATTGCGCGCGAGGGCCTCGCCGTCACGGAGAGAATGGGATGAGGAAAATTCCGAGGGCATGAGCAGCGCCAGAACGTTTTGGGGTCCTAAAGCTTCGGCTGCAAGAACAGCCACCAGCGAGGAGTCAATGCCTCCACTAAGACCCAGAATGGCTTTTCGAAAGCCCTGCTTGTGAAAATAATCCCGAATGCCCAGGATAATGGCTTGATGGATACGCTCTAAGACGGATGGATCTTCTAAATTTGGAATAGCCGGTCCATTTAGATCCACGCAAAGTAGGGCTTCCTGAAAGAAGGGGGCTTGGGCAATGCGCTGGCCCTCAGCATTAAGGGCAAAGGAACCTCCATCAAAAATAAGTTCCGTCTGGGCGCCAGCACAGTTGCAGTAAAGTCCTGTCAGCTTCAGGCGCGTGCACCAGTGGCGCATGACCTGCAGCCGGGCTTCATGGTGATGGGCATTAAATGGAGAAGCAGAGATATTGATAAGTACGTGGGGTTGGTAGCGCGCTAGTTCTTTGGGAGGGGAAACTGTGTATTCAGGATCTTCGGAAATGTCCCATACGTCTTCACAAATCGTAAGGCCAAAGCGGACACCCTTAAACTCAATAACGGAGAATTGGCGCCCTCCCTCAAAGTAGCGGTATTCATCAAACACGTCATAGTTGGGCAAAAGGGCTTTAACTGTATAATGACGGACAGAGCCATCCTGAAGCCAAAGCGCTCCGTTTAGGAGATTTTTTCCGGGAGCGCCAGGATTAGGGATAGGGGCACCGACAATGACCGGTAAATGGGGCTTATACTGAGCCACCTTATCTACAGCTTTTTGACAGGCTTCAATGAATTCTGAAAACTCCAAAAAATCTTGGGGCGGATACCCGCAGATGGAAAGTTCCGGGAAGACCACTAAGTCGGCTTTTTCTCTTTCGGCCTGGTCTATGAAACTTTTAATCCGTGCCACATTATGCTCAAAGTGGCCAATGACCGTATTAATCTGGCCCAGTGCAACCTTCACGGCGCAAAAGTAGAAGGCAGGGGAGCCGGCGCATCGGGACGCAGACGGAGCAGGGCGACACATTCTATGTGGCGCGTCTGGGGAAACATGTCAACAGGCTTAAGGCGCACCACTTCGTAATGGCTGCTTAAAAGGTTGAGGTCGCGCACTTGAGTGGCGGGATTGCAGCTTATATAAACAATTTTATGAGGGGCAAGATGCAATATCTGCCGGCAAAGAGATGGAGTCATGCCGGCCCGCGGGGGATCGGTAACGAGAATATCTGGGCGACCAAAACTTTTGAGGGCGGGCAATTTTAATAACGTTTCTACATCCCCACAGAAAAAAGTGAGATGTCGAAGTCCATTTTCCCGGGCACTTACCTTAGCGTCTTCAATAGCTTCAGGTGAAACATCTATGCCCACAGCCTGGCGACAATACTGACCGATAACGGCCGTGGTGGTTCCAGCTCCACAATAAAAATCCAATAAATAATGATCACTTCCCACCTCAGCCATCTCTCGGGCTAAAAGATAAAGCTTCTCAGCCTGGGCGGTATGGGTTTGAAAAAAAGACTTGGGATGGATGCGGAACCGGAGTCCGTCAATGGTTTCCACTAAGTGAGCCTGGCCATACCAAAGTTGAGCTGGTAAATCCAGAATACTATCATTTTTTTTGGGATTTTCAATAAAATACCAGGAAACAACCTGGGGAAACCGAGGAATCAGTGTATTAAAGAGCTTTTGAGCCACGTGAGCGCATTGCGCAGAAGTGACAAGCACTACCATCCACTCACCCCGACGATTGCACCGGAGAATAAGGCCCCGCAGCTGACCCTGGTGGGTGCGCGCATTGTAAAAAGTGAAGCCATGGGCCAGAGCTTCCTTTTCAATGGCCTGTCGAATCTGATTATGAAGAGGGTGTTGAAGAAGGCACTCTTCCACGCGAATGACCCTGTCAAATGCCCCTGCCACATGAAAACCGCAGGCCGGCCCAGGTTTTATTTCCGGATTTCCAAGCTCTTCAGGTAAAAGATAACGCCTATGGGCAAAGGCAAAGTCCATTTTATTACGGTAAAAGAAAACTTCTTCACTGGGGAGCACCTCTTCCACCTCTGGGGCCTTGAAGGTGCCTAACTGCCGCACAATACTCTCTACGTGAGCCCGTTTCAACGCTAATTGGAGGGAGTAGGGAGCATTCTGGAGCTGACACCCTCCACAGTAGCCATAATGACGACAGGGAGGCAATTGTCTTTCAGGTGAAGGTTGAATTACCTGCACCAGACGCGCATGCACCTGACGACCTGCCGGCTTTAGATATTCCACCTCTACTTGTTCACCAGGTAAGCCCTGAGCCACAAAAACAACCCGTCCATCACTAAGACGACCCACTCCCCCCCCTTCCCCGGCCCAGCTTTCAATAGTAACCATTTCCCGTACAGGAGATTTTTTATTCCTTACCATGAATGACAAGTACAATTTCACCTCTGAGCTTTTCGGCAGAAAGACGGGCCTGCAGTTCAGCCGCTGTACCCCGCCAGGTTTCCATAAATTTTTTGGTGAGCTCTCTCAATATACACACTTTTCTTTGAGGACCCAGTATCTTCACTATTTCGTCAGCTGCCCTTGTTAACCGATGGGGCGATTCATAACATACCACCGTCCTTGTCTCTTCTCGCAGACCCTCCCAAAAATTCTGGCGGCCTTTGGCGTGGGGAACAAAACCGGCAAACACAAAAGCATGACAAGGAAAGCCGGATTGAACCAGGGCTGGAATCAGGGCCGTTGGCCCAGGAAGACATTCTACTTCCACCCCTTCTTTGATACAAGCATTTACCAGCAAATAACCGGCATCAGAAATACCTGGTGTGCCGGCATCGCTAACAAGAGCAGCCGGACCTTCCGACGCAATGCGACGAGCCATGGAACCGGCTATCCGGTGTTCATTGTGCTGATGGTAAGCCACCAGGGGTTTCTCAATACCATAGTGACGCAATAGAAAACCACTCGTGCGCGTGTCTTCGGCAATCACAAAACGGACGTCCCTCAATACCTCCAGCGCCCGCAAGGTGATGTCTTTAAGATTTCCGATGGGGGTGGGAACCACAAATAAGCGGCTCAAGGTTTGAACTTTGGGCCCACAAAGCTATAGTAAAGAAATTTTGCTTTTCTTTGCCAATTAGTGGGCCGAAAGCCATTATTGTTAAGCTATGGAGCGGCGCTCAGTGCCATGCTGGGCGCGCAAGGACAGGTGGAAATTGGGCCACTGGCAGGAGTAAACCGCAGTATCACGGTTATAGGCGAGCAGTTTGCCAAGCGAAGCGCTTCACCGGGATGGATGGTGGGCGCTTTGGTCCGCTTTGGTGGGCGCGCCTTTGCTGAAGCCAGCCCTCAATTCATCACGGTATCGGAAATGACCGAAGGAATGGAAAAGCTGCGCCCCCTTGCTCCTGGCGAATCGCCCTCTTTGCGCGGAAAGCTTTCAGTTCGCTACCTTCAAATGCCCGTCATGGCCTGTTTTAAGGTATATCAACAGGAAGATTTAAATGTACATGTGGGTATGGGGGGCACCTTTGCTTTTCTAACCGGCTTGCGTCAAAATCCTTTCCTTCTGCAACGGGAAGACTTTCACACCACCGATGTAGCCGTAACGGGGAAGGCCGGCGTGGATTTTAATAGGTTTATTGTAGACTTTCAATATGCTTATGGTCTTAATCCGCGCTTGCGCCACACCGCTTCGCGGATGCAGGTTATTTCATTTCAGGTGGCTTACAAATTGTGGGGGCAATTTGTCATGCGCCGGGCAGCATCCATATTTCCGGGCTAAATTAACATCCGGCCAGTTAAAAAATAATTTTTTGTGGTATCCAAGCATTGTTTATCCTCTTTTGGCTACAAATAAATATATATTCAAAAACAACTTTTTCACAAGCATGATTCCTTAAGATTCTATCAAAAAAGAAAGGTGAATTATGGTCTCAGAAATTTATATGTTATAAACACGATTTTCTCCACCTATATTCTTTTTCTTCCTCATGATTTTTTTTATTTCTACTATTAGACCCCCCTTCATTTTGACGGATGTTTTTAAAACTAAAATGACAAGCAGTTTTGAAAAAAAATCAGTTTTTTTACTTTTTAAGGAAATCTCAACCTTTTAGCATATTAAAATTTTTGCCGCTCGTATTCATAGCATTCCAAGGTCATCCCGCCATTGTACTTCTCTTTTAGGGCCTGCGAAAACTTAGGTGAATCACATTATGGAGGCCACCGATAATGTCGGCATTGTCGGCTATTTTAAAATTTTAAATTGACAAGTGGCCCATGTTTCTCCTGGTAAGCATTCTCTGTACGACTATTTTAGAAATATAAAAATGATAGCAGGGCTCAAGAATCCTTTCTTTTGGAAACAAAATAAAAAAAACAAGGTCGTTTACACTGAATTTTAATTCATTAAGTGCTCCATTAAGTAAAAAACTTTTTCTAACAACTTGCATTATAGTTCTCACATTTGTCCAAAATATTAAATATTTGTCTCAGAAGAAATGTCCTGTAACTTAAATTGTCTTTTGTTTTTTTAAGGAAAAAAAGGAAGAAGTTTGTAATATCCGAAAGAGATTTTTTCTCTTTAATATCAGGTTCCCTTCCTTAATAAATAAAAAGTAACACTCGTATCTCCAATTCTTTTTATCATTTATTACCACCTGTTTGATGGCTGCGTCAGAACTACGACGGCAATAAGTATCAAAAAGGCATGGACTTGTGGGATTCATCTGGTTACAATGATATATTGTAAAATGGGCCAACGCCTTCTTTGTGAAATAATTCCAATGGCCTGCGCATTCCCTTAGATAATTGGGATCAGCTAGGCTGTCAGTAGGCGCCTTCCCGCTGCAATTTGTCCTATTTGAATGAATGAAGGAACTGTAAAACATTCCGTGAATTTTTTATCAGAAATTGTAAGAGCATCTGTGCCCGAGTTCTTTCTTCAAAAGGCCCGCTCTTGCACTCTCTGAGAGGTCGGATTTTTCTTCTTGATTTTACGCTGACAAGGCTGTCACCGAGCGTGTTTTACTGAGCCATGTTTTGTAAGCTTAAGGGCATTGTGAAGCTGTACGTGTTGCAGGATCATCAGGGCTGCTTTGCCGACATGTATGGATATGAGGCAGGGCATCTGTACCCTGTGTAAGTGGCCCATAATTTGGATCTGGTTGCTATCACCGTGGTGGTGTTAGTAAGGGGCTATAACGACTTTTTAGAGCGTTTTGGACAGTAGGAAGGAATTTTTGTCACCAGCACCTAAGCCAATCTGACCCACACCATAGTCAAACTGCCCAGCCTCAGGGATGAAATAGACCAAAATGTGCAGGCCGACCTGCGCATACTTCTACAGGGCCCGCAAACGCATGAACACTAAACCTAAGCCTTGCACCTGGTCATCTGCTTTGACCCTCAAAGTCAGCCACCTGTGTGTGACTAATACCTTTTCTTGGACAGCCTCCGCCGTGGCCCAGGTGTTTAATAGACTTGGTTTTTTAGGAGTACTTTAATTCATTGATCGGACAGATTTGACTCTTCTATGGATTAACTTGTCTAAATAAAACGAGTGATAAATATGCTACCTAGTTAAATTTTCAATATTAGGAAATCTGTATTTTAGGACTAACTCAATAGGTATTCTCGTAAGCTTTCGGAATAATCCTCCATTTTAAGAGCCAAAGACCGAAATCAAATACATCAAAAGCTTGTACATCCAATATACGTTACGTATAAGTTTAATCCTCAAAAGAAAAAAACCGAAAAATTAGTGGTGCACCGTTAGGTCAAGTTACCTCAGAGGGTTTTCTCAAATCCGTTAAATATATGCTCATATAATAGGCAAAGCACCCTCCGA
>JANWWQ010000023.1 GCA_025055635.1 Flavobacteriales bacterium | reverse complement strand
CTATTGTTTCAACTCCATAGATCTTTATTTACTATGAATACAACCTCTGGTTTTGAAGGCTTTTCCAAGCTAAGCAAGGAAGAAAAACTTCGTCGGGTGTGCCAGTACTTTACTGACCCTGACCAGGCCGAAAAGGAATTCCGTTCCTTCTGGCACAGGGACAGTGCGGTTCAAAAGCAACTAGACGAATTCAGCGAGAACACTATCACCAACTTTTACTTTCCCTACGGGGTCGTGCCCAACGTGCTCATCAATGGCAAGTCCTATATCGTACCGATGGTGATAGAAGAAAGCTCCGTGGTGGCCGCTGCAGCCAAGAGCGCCAAGTTCTGGAGCACCCGCGGAGGGTTTAAAACCCGAGTGCTGGGGATGGAAAAAATCGGACAGGTTCATTTCATTTGGAAAGGTGAAAAACAAAAACTTTATAACCACTTTGCTGAAATTAAAAAGCAATTCCTTGTGGGCACGCGCCACATTACCAGCAATATGGAAAAACGCGGAGGGGGAATTCTCAGCATTGAGTTAGTTGACATGACCCATCATGAACCAGGGTACTACCAGGTGAAAGCCACCTTTGATACCTGCGACTCCATGGGCGCCAATTTCATCAACTCCTGCCTGGAGGAATTTGCCCTCATCCTGAAAGATTATGTGGCAGAGGCAGAAGGCTTTGAGCCCCACGAGAGGGATTTGACCGTGATCATGAGTATTTTATCCAATTACACTCCCCACTGCAAAGTGGAGTGTGTGGTGGAATGCCCCATTGAGGATTTAGGCTCGTTTGATGGCGGTCTAAGTGCCCAAGAATTTGCACGCAAGTTTGCCCTGGCTGTCAAAGTGGCCCAAGTGGATCCGCATCGTGCTACCACACATAATAAAGGTATTTATAATGGCATTGATGCTGTAGTTTTGGCCACAGGCAATGATTTTCGTGCCGTGGAAGCCTGCGGCCACACGTATGCTGCTCGGGACGGGCAATATCGTTCGCTCAGCCGCATAGAATCCACCGATACCATGTTCCGCTATGTGTTGGAAGTGCCGCTTGCTCTAGGGGTAGTGGGGGGCCTCACTAGACTACATCCCATGGCGCGTCGTTCCCTGGAATTGCTGGGCCATCCCACAGCGGCTGAACTGATGCAGGTGGCTGTGGCTATCGGCATGGCCAATAATTTCGGGGCTTTGAAGTCCCTGGTAACTACCGGCATCCAAAAAGGCCACATGAAGATGCACTTGCTCAATATCCTGAATCATTTTGAAGCGACAGAGGAAGAAAAATCCTTGGCTATTGAGTACTTTAAACACAACAAGGTAAGTTTTTACGCAGTCCGCAGTTTTCTCCTCGCCCTGCGCGAAGGCCTTATTCCGGGTATTCCCACGCCCAAGCCCGTGACAGGCAAGGTGGAATTGTCATAAATGTCCCGGAAAGTATCGGCCCGAGGAAAAGTTCTGCTCACCGGTGAATATGCCGTCTTGGATGGTGGTATGGGATTGGCTTTGCCCACCCATTTCAGCCAAAGCATGGAAGTTAAATACTTAAAAAAGGGGGAGATGACCAAGTGGTCATCCCGAGAATTGGGGAAAGAATGGTTCTCGGCCACTTTTGACAATAATTTAGAAATATTGGAAACAACCGACTGGGACACCGCTTTTACTCTCCGAACTCTTATTTCTACAGCCCGAATAGCTGTAGGTTCCCATCAGTTTCTTCGGGGCGCCTCTGTGGTCACCGATACCGATTTCCCTCTTACCTGGGGGTTGGGCTCCAGTTCCACACTGGTGGCCCTCATAGCCATCTTCAGCGGAACCAATCCTTATTTGCTTCTGGCTTCCACGATTGGAGGGTCCGGCTACGACGTGGCTTGTGCCATGGCTTCCGGGCCCATTCTTTACCGTAAAGAACTGCCAGCCCATCCTGAAATAAAACCGGTAAACCTTAACCGCGAGATCACTAGTAAACTGTATTTCATTTACAGTGGAAAAAAACAATCTACTCGTGCAGAGGTGGACCGTTACCAGAATCTGCTGCCGAAAACGAAAATAGAGGCAGTTCAACGGGTCTCTGAAATCTCTAGACGTATTCCTGAGGTGTATGATTTTCAGGAGTTCTGTACATTAATCCATGAACATAACCACATTGTGGCCGGGCTTTTACAAAGAGAAATGCCTCTTAAAGAATTCTCGGATTTTCCGGGAGTGCTTAAACCGCTGGGAGCCTGGGGAGGGGATTTCTTTTTAGCAGCCAGTGCCGAGCCCTACGATGTGGTGAAAGAATATTTCAACGATCGCGGCTACTCCATTGCGTTTAGCTATCCTGAATTGATTTATGAAAAACCCCGAAGCAAATTCCAAAGAACCTACAACCTGTACCTCTGATATCCAGTCGCGCTGGCGCAGCCCTTCCAACATAGCGCTGGTGAAGTATTGGGGCAAAAAAGGCCCTCAGATTCCGGCCAATCCTTCCTTAAGCATTACCCTATCCGCATGTTACACAGAAACGTTGGTCAACATGCAGGAGATAGACTCTCCCGACCCTGAGGTGGAATTTTATCTGGATGGTCAACCGCAGCCAGCCTTTGCCGAAAGACTGCGGAAATTCTGCGTGGACCTGGCCCGTGAGAAAGAGTTTCTGCGTTACAAGCGCCTGGTGGTGCACTCCCACAACACCTTTCCCCACTCGGCTGGAATTGCCTCCTCGGCTTCGGGCATGAGCGCTTTTTGCCTTTGTCTGGCCTCGTTGGAAGAGAAAATCACCGGAGACGTGAAAGGCGATTTTTTCCGAGAGGCCTCCCAACTGGCGCGGCGCGCTTCAGGAAGTGCCTCTCGGTCCGTATATGGGGGTTATGTGGTGTGGGGCGAGCACCCTGACGTGCCGGGATCTTCGGATGATTTTGCTATTCCGGTTCCTTGGGACATCCATCCTTTATTTCATGGACTGAACGATTGGATTGTGGTATGTGACAGGGGGGAAAAAGCTGTGAGCAGCCGTGCGGGCCATTCGTTGATGGAGGGCCATCCCTTTGCTCGGGAACGTTTCAACCAAGCATTCCGCAACATTAGCGTATTGCGCCTAGCCCTTCAGTCAGGGGACTGGTCCGCCTTTGCTTTTTTAACGGAACATGAGGCCCTTACACTCCACGCCATGATGCTAACCTCACGACCTTGGTTCATGCTGATGAAACCCCAAACTCTTCTGGTGTTGGAAGGAGTACGAAAGTTTCGGGAACAAACTGGAACGCAAATCTGTTTTACTCTAGATGCTGGTCCTAATGTACACTTGCTATTTCCCGACTCAGAACTGCACCATGTTAACGAGTTGTTAATGTCCCGAGATTGGTTAAATTTGTCTCCCGAAAACATTATTCGTGATAAAGAAGGGACGGGCCCTATAAAACTATCTTGAATGAAGCGGGAAATTTTTAAGTCCAAAATTCTTCTTTTTGGGGAATATAGCCTGATACATGACTCCATGGGTTTATCCATTCCCTTTGATCTATTCAAGGGCAAGCTTACTTTTCACCCTACCTCTATGAGTGAGGAAGAAAGGCGCGTCAGCAATGAAAGTCTCCGTCAATACGCTCGTTTTCTGCGCGAACAGGTGGAAAAGGGTACTCTGGGCTTCCGCTTTGACATTGAAGCCTTGGAACGCGATGTGGAGCTAGGGCTTGTATTTGATAGTACCATTCCGCAAGGCTTCGGCGTGGGCAGTTCCGGCGCTCTGGTAGCTGCGCTTTACGACCGCTACGCTTTTGATAAAATCTATAACGACGAGTCCATTACCAGCGAACAAATCATCACATTAAAGAATCATTTGGCCGCCATGGAATCCTATTTCCATGGTACCAGCTCCGGTATTGACCCTTTAATCTGTTATCTGGAACACCCCTTGTTGATCCGGAATAAATCGGCCATAGACGCCGTGGGGATCCCAGAATCTCGCTTGAATGGAAAGGGGGGGATCTTTCTTTTGAACACGGGCTCTCCAGGAAAAACTAAACCCCTGGTGAACCTCTTCTTAGAGAAATGCAAGAAAGAAAAAGGGTTCCTGCGTCTTTTGAAGAAGGAAATGATTCCTTTCAACAACAATTGCATCAAAGCCTTTCTTAAAGGGGAGATTAAGGAAATGCTTAGCAACGTGAAGGAACTGAGCCGCTTCCTGCTAAGCTACCTAACACCCATGATACCCGCCCCTTTCCGGAAGGTTTGGAAGCGAGGACTGGAAACGGAAACCTATTATCTGAAGTTATGCGGTTCAGGGGGTGGGGGATATTTACTGGGTTTCACAGAAGACCTAGAAAAAGCCCAGAAAGAACTAGATGGTTATCAGATTACCGTCATTCACAGGTTTTAGGTATTCTGCCGAGGCGGGGCTAACGCTGTTACGATCAGCGGAGCCAGCATCACCAGAGCCGGCACCTTGTAGCGGACAATGGCTCCGGCCACAGACGTTGTGAAACCCACTAATAGACCTTGCCATAAGGCAAATCCTGTCAAAAACAGAATAAGGCTTATCTCCATACTTTTCAGTTTTCTCCAGCTTATGAGGGTTAGGCTCATAAGCACGAGAAATAAAATATTTTCCAAAACGGCCAGTCCGTCCATAATACCTCTCACACGCCATGGCAGAGGTTGAAGAAAAGTATTAAACAGGGCATGAAAGGCCTTTGGTACAGCATCCCACGGATTTTGGGGTACCTCAGGCACTGGTACCCTGCTGCGGGCCTCCCACACCTCAGCCACATTTAGAAAATTTTCCCGTTTTTTATCCACCACGTGGAGAATAAGATTACCCGGTGGCGTGAAGAATACAACGATTAGGAATAGGGTCACACCCAGGGTATGAACCACCAGGACTTGTTTTTGCGATTTACTGGAGGCAAGAAACAATATCACTGGCAATGTCAGTGTCAAAGCTACATGCGTCTTGAACAGTATCAGCAACAAAAAGCCTAACGTTAAGGGCGCCAGGCCTGCAAGAATTCTTCTTTCCTTCAATGTTAAGGTGCCATACACTGCCAAACCCAGGCCCAGCATCATGGGAGACTCACGCATGATGGCAGAGGTCCAGGCCAAAACAGAGGGAAATAAAACCGTTGCAGCAAACAGGTAATCCTGCCGCACAAGGGGCAAGTGTCGCGCCAAGCCTCCTGCCAGGAATAGAGCTCCCACCAGTGAAAAAAAAGAATAAAAAAGTGTATGGCTATGTACCCAGCCTCCTGTCAGAAGACCCACCACTGAACTTAAGCGTACCATGTTCCGGAATTCAATAATCAAGTTGCTGCCCTTCCATTCTTCGTACCAATAACGCATATTATTATAGTAATGCGCATATCGCTCCTCCAGATTATTTTCAAGACCAAATAATACTTTCACATAATCCACAGGGCTTTCCCGCCATATATGGAGAAGCTCCAGTCCATCGCGATGATAGGAAATGATATCGCCCGTACGCTCGTCCGTGTAATAATTCACGTAAATCGCCCACAGGGCAGTACCAGCAAGAATTTTAATAGTCCAGAGAGAAAATGTAACCCAATAGGATATTTCAGGCAAAAGCTTTTTCTGAATAAATAGAGCAAAAAATGTGAAGATGAGAAACCAAAGTGACCAAACGAACCAATCCACAAATCAAAGATAAAGCGATTTTCCAAAAAAGAGTGGACTAAAGTTATTAATAAATTCAATTAAATAAAAAAATTTTAGAAAAAAAGGAATATTAGTGTAAATTCGATGAATACTGTTATGAGAACACCGGTATGATTGAGGCAAGTTCCGATGAAAAAATTTCACGTAATAAAATTTAAAGGAATGAATTTAAATTAATTAACGACTAAATTAATAAGTTAGTATATCTAAAAACGGGATTAAAAATATAACATTCTAAAATGAACCTAGGGTCAGTAAAAATTTATGTGTAAAAGCTTTTATGAAAAAAATTCCTTTTAATATGTATTTTATTTCACTAGAATTAATGTGAAGTATAGAATCATTTCAAAATATGATAGACAGGGAAGAACATTTAAAAGCGAACTTTTTATTTCTGATTAAGTACCGCTTAATTTTTATAGTAACACAATTTAATCAAATTACCACATAGTAGATATTAATTAACGAATTCACTTAAATTTTCAAGGGGAGGTAACCACTCCAAAGCTGCTCTGAAGAAAATATCTTTTTTGATTTCTTCTGATAAAGGGAGACTCTCTACCAAAGCTCCTGGACGGGCCTCTCCAAGAGGAAAGGGATAATCGCTCCCCAACGCCACCCGGCGAGAGCCAAAAAGACCGATGATATGCTGAAGCATAAGTGGGTCAAAGGTGAGCGTGTCCACCCAAAAGCGACCCAGATAATGTCGGGGAGGCTTATCGTTGTCAATGGCCACCAGATCCGGTCGGGCGCGGAAGCCATGCTCAATCCGCCCCAGCGTACCAGGGAAAGAGCCGCCGCCATGACAGAAGGCTACCCGCAGCCGGGGGAATTTCTCAAAAATTCCTCCAAAAATCATAGAGCAAATGGCCCGGCATGTTTCAGCGGGCATCCCTACCAGCCAGGGCAACCAATATCGTCGCATTTTTTCTTGCCCGGGCATATCCCAAGGGTGCACGAGCACGGAAGCATTCAGCTGTTCACAGGCTTCCCAAAAAGGGTACAACTCCGGCTCGTTCAAATTCCAGTCGTTTATATGCGTTCCAATTTCTACTCCTACGAGCCCTAATTCCTTAATACATCGTTCTAGTTCTTGGACGGCCAGTTGAGGATCCTGCAGGGGCACAGTAGCCAAGCCCACAAATCGTCCAGGGAAACGGCGCACGGTGTCGGCGATGTGGTCGTTCAAGTAGCGGCTCACCTCCAGGCAATCTTTTGGGCGAGCCCAATAATTGAAAAGCACCGGAATAGTGCTCAACACCTGCAGGCGCACACCGGTCTCATCCATTTCTTGCACCCGCACAGCGCCATCCCAGCAGTTTTGGGAAATTTCACGGAAAAACTTATCGCCTACCATCATGCGCGCCTTACAGGGCGCATGGTGATGCAGGTACACGAAGCCTTCGTAGCCGAATCGCTCGCTGTACCGCGGCATATGCTCGGGCATGATGTGCGTATGGATATCAATTTTCTGGCACATACGCCCGTAGTCCTTTTATAGTTGTTTCAGGCAGCGCTGGCTTTCTCCAGGCTTGGATACATACTTTGGCGTAGCTCTTTCACACGTGGATCGGTGATATAGTCGTCGTAGGTCATTTCTTTGTCAATGATACCTGTAGGCGTAATTTCAATAATGCGATTGGCCACGGTATTCATAAACTGATGATCGTGGGTGTTTAGCAATACTACCCCTTCAAAATCCCGCACGCCATTGTTGAATGCTGTAATGCTCTCCAGGTCCAAATGGTTTACGGGTTCGTCCAGAATGAGGAGGTTAGGATTGAGCAACATCAAGCGGCTGATCATACACCGCACCTTCTCCCCTCCACTAAGCACGCGGCAACTTTTCAGCGCCTCTTCGCCGCTGAAGAGCATACGTCCTAAAAAACCGCGTATAAAAGTCTCGTCTTTTTCCTTTGAATACTGCCGCAGCCAGTCAATTAAATTCAAGTCCTTGTCAAAATACGCGCTATTATCCAAGGGCAAGTATCCCCATTGAATGGTCACCCCCCACTCAAAATGGCCACTATCTGGTTTTTCGTTACCTGTAAGAATTTCAAATAGCGTCGTAATGGCCAAGGGGTTTTTTGAAACGAAGCCCACTTTATCGGTTTTGCGCAGCTTAAAGGTGACATCGTGAAGTAGCACTTCGTCCCCGCGGCGTTTACAAAGGTGTTCCACATTGAGCACCTGATCGCCGGGTTCCCGTTCAGGCTTGAAAAAAATGGCCGGATATCGGCGGTTGCTGGGTTTAATTTCTTCAACATTGATCTTTTCCAGCAGCTTTTTACGGGCAGTAGCCTGGCGGCTTTTGGACGCATTGGCTGAGAATCGACGGATAAATTCCAGAAGCTCTGCCCGCTTTTCCTCTGCCCTTTTGTTCTGCTGCGCACGCTGACGGGCCGCCAGTTGGCTGCTTTCATACCAGAACGTGTAATTGCCTGTGTACATGGTGATTTTTCCAAAGTCAATGTCCACAATGTGGGTGCATACTTTATCCAGAAAATGCCTATCGTGACTGACCACAATTACAAGGTTAGGAAAGTTGATCAGGAATTCTTCCAGCCACATGACGGTCTCCACATCCAGATCGTTGGTGGGCTCATCCAGCAAAAGGATATCCGGATTACCAAAAAGAGCCTGGGCCAATAATACCCGCACTTTGATGTTGCCACTGAGTGTACCCATGACGCTGTGGTGCAGATGTTCAGGCACCCCTAGTCCGCTCAGTAAGGCTGCTGCATCGCTTTCGGCATTCCAGCCGTTCATTTCGGCAAATTCGGCTTCTAGCTCTGCGGCCCGAATGCCATCGGCTTCGCTAAAATCTGGTTTGGCATAGAGGGCATTTTTTTCCTGAATGATATCGTACAGTTTCCGATGGCCCATGATCACGGTGTCCATCACCGTAAATTCGTCAAAAGCAAAATGGTCCTGACGGAGCACGGCCACCCGGGCCCCGGGTAGAATGCTCACTTGGCCTGTTGTGGGTTCCAATTCACCACTAAGAATCTTAAGAAAGGTGGACTTGCCGGCTCCGTTGGCTCCGATTACACCGTAGCAGTTCCCAGGAGAAAAAGTGAGATTGACTTCATCAAAAAGAACACGTTTCCCAAACTGCAAAGACAAATTGCTCACTGTAATCATAATCAGCAAATAAATGGGCCGCAAAGGTACGCAATTCTAGTGCTATCGGCCTATTTTACAGAATTTAAAATTATGTTTAATTTTAAGAATAAAATTAGGACTGCTCGAATTACCTTTAAACGCTTATGATATTTTTGGAGCACTAAGGATGAATAGGTTATCCCAAGTTTTAAATAAGAAAGGGTTTAAAGGGCAGTTATATGTTTTTGGTTTAGGTGGATTAGGTCTCTTTCTTTTCCTGGGGCCTGAAGCATTGGCCCAGACCTTGCGCGGTCGGGTAATAGATCGGGACACAAAAAATCCCCTACCCGGTGCCAATGTGGTAGTTATTAATCTGCAGCCTCCTCGGGGCGCTGTCACAGACGCTGAAGGTTATTTTGAGTTGCAGGGCCTGCCCCCTGGCCGCTATGATCTGCGCATTAGCTTCTTAGGTTATGAGGATGCACGCCTGAATCAAGTGGTAGTAGGTAGTGGGCGGGAGACTGCCCTCCTGGTGGAAATGACCGAGCGCATCAACAAGCTGGACGAAATCACCATCAGTGCCTCCCGGGATAAAGAAAAGCCCCTTAACGAGATGGCCACAGTGAGCGCCCGTACCTTTAATTTGGAAGAAGCCCAGCGCTATGCCGCTGGGTTTAACGACCCAGCCCGCATGGCGCTATCTTTTGCCGGGGTGGCCACAGCCAATGATGCAAGCAACGAGATCGTAGTACGTGGCAATTCCGCCCGAGGTCTCTTATGGCGTGCAGAAGGTGTAGAAATCCCCAATCCTAACCACTTTAGCAACGGAGATGGTGGCACAGGCGGAGGCATTAGCATACTGAGCAGTCAGGTGGTGGGCCAGAGCGACTTTTTGACCGGGGCCTTTCCCGCAGAGTATGGCAATGCACTTTCCGGTGTGTTTGATCTGCGCCTGCGGAAAGGCAACCCCCGCAAACGGGAATTTGCCCTCCAGTTGGGAGTACTTGGGTTGCAGGCTTCTTTTGAAGGCCCGTTCCGAAAGGGATATCAGGGTTCCTATTTGATCAACTATCGCTATTCTACGCTTGTGATACTCAACGCCTTAGGCCTACGGTTGGTGAAAAATGCCCTAGTGCCCGTATTCCAGGATCTCAGTTATAACATCCATTTACCTCTTGGTCGCAGAAGAGCTTTTTCCATTTGGGGCATTGGTGGAATCTCGCAGGCCGGCAATGTGGCTGTGAAAGATTCGCTCCAATGGCAAGTGCGCAGCGACCGCTTTGAGGACAGAATGGGGCAATCAGTGGGAGCCACTGGACTCACTTACCTTCAAACCTTTTCCAATGAAAAAACTTATCTTAAGGCCACAGTGGCCTTCACCACCGAAAGCCTGTTGTACACAATAGATTCTCTGAATCAGTGGTATGAACCCCGTAATGCTTATAGACACAGGTACTCTTACCATGCCGTGCGCTCCCACGTTTTCCTCAACCACAAGGCCAATGTACAGCACATTCTGCGGGCAGGAATTTACTATTCTCAACTCTTTTACAATTTAATTTCGGAAGGCCTAATACCCTCCACCAACGTCGCGGGTATTTTTCTGGATGAGCAGGGTCATACGGGTTTACTACAGGCTTATGGTCAGTGGAAATGGCGCCTATCGGACCGCTGGGAAATAAACAGTGGTATTCACAGTCTCTTTTTTCTTTTGAACCGACGATGGCGGATGGAGCCTCGTTTTGGGGCGCTGTGGCGCCCTGCGACCCGCCATGCCTTCAGTGTGGGATCAGGTTTACATAGCCGTCTGGAGCCTGTTTCCACATATTTGATCCGGTTCCCATCAGTAACAGGTGAAACCCTCCAGCCCAACCGAGACTTGGACCTGACCCGCAGTTGGCATTTCGTAGTCGGCTATGATTGGTCTTTTGCAGAGAACACTCGGCTCAAAACTGAATTGTATTATCAACACCTTTTCAAAGTACCGGTGGACACTACAACTGGCTCCTCTCTATGTGTGCTAAATGTGAATGCGGAGGTGCCACGTACAGTCTACAATAACCGGGGGATGGGACGCAACTATGGAGGGGAACTGACTGTAGAGAAGTTTTTTTCGCGCAGGTATTTTTTTCTGATTACCGGTTCGCTTTTTCAATCGCAATATCACATAGGAGATGGTCGCTGGCGGAACACCCGCTTCAATGCCCGTTACATGTTCAATGCTCTGGGCGGATATGAATTGCCCTGGGGCCGGAAGCGCCAGCACACATGGAGCGTTAATATGCGTATGATTTGGCGGGGGGGTAATCGTTACACACCCATTGACACCGCTGCCTCCCTTCAGCAAAACAGGGAAGTCCTCATTCAGCAGGAGGCCTTCACGCGCCGACTACCCGACTTTTTCCGTTGGGATGCCTCTACAATATTAAAATTGAATTTTCCCCGCTGGGCCCTAAGCGTCTCGCTGGAGGTTCAAAACATTACCAACCGCCAAAACGTCAACCGTTATTTCTTTGACCCATATACCCGAGAAGTTCGCACCGCCTACATGTTTGGCGTTACTCCTGTGCTGAATGTCAAGGTGGAATTTTAATATCTCAACAAAACAAAGGCCCTTGGGAAAGCCAGAGCGTCTGGAAAAGGCTAAGCCTCGGAATACTCCAATCCATTCCTCTGAACACCAACAGAATACCCGCAAAAGCCCCCACACCAGAAAAGGTCCATAGGCGAAAATCCGGGGATTTAATTGCTAGCCTCTCGGGACAAGCCGATGTAAAAGCCAAAGGTGCTAATTCCCACAATTATCATAAAAACGTATTTATCAGTCAGTTTGAAAGGAACAACGGCCAAGATATATTCTGCGGGCCATTACCCCAGAGAACAGCATACAGAAATATTAGCAATTTTTTAATAATTTTTACAGGTTTTTCTTTCAGAAAAAAGATTTTAAACTTTCACCGAATTGTCAAATTATTTTTAGTTAATTTGCTATGTTTCTATTACAAGTATCTCCAAGAATTCCTTTTATTTTTCTCCTAAGGCCGGGTGGGCCATGCCCGGAGTAAATATTTCTTCGTCTGCTAATTCATCAGAACATGGCAGCAGAGCAAAAGAAATAGGGGAAGGACGTATTCCCATGGCTTTGAACCATTGAGCTAGCAGACTATCCACGGCCTGTTCCATGTCAAGAGGGAAGGATTGCAGTAGCATAGACTGGGCTATGGTAGAACACAATGGGTGCTGTTTTTTTTGACTCATTTCTTCTAACTGTTTTAGGGTGTAATCGCGCAAAAGCAACTGTAAAGGATGACGCAAAGCCAGGTGGGCCAGGCAGTGATACAGGAGATAATCGGCTTGCTGGGGTATGGTAAAACAGTTCCACAAGCCACGTCCAAACAAAATGATATGACCTGGAAGTAAGTAAATTCCCAGGTTGTGATTATCTTTTATTTCATAAATCCGCAACGGATAGAAATGAAAATATTCCTCTACCTTGGGATGGGCGAGAATTTTTTGAAGGTTATCCATCAGGAGCTTATAGCGTCCAGCTTTATCGGATTTAACCAATGTGGTATGCCAGTTAGCCTCCTTATTGACACATTGAAGCAGACTTTCGCCCAGTTGGGCTTCCAACTCAGCGGCAGGAAGCCTCAATGGTTGCTTAGGGCTGTGGCAAGATAGATTTATCATTCCTACTCCCCCGATTATTGCGAGAGAGGAAAGAAGGGTTCTCATGCCTACGGGTCTTTTTCTACAATTTCAGATACCCAATTACAGACCACCTCGCACTGTTGTTCGCGTGTGAGTTGGGATGTATCCAGCAAGCGGGCATCTGGAGCTCGGCGCAGGGGATCCGCCGCCCTGTGGGTATCGACAAAGTCCCTTTGACGTAAATCTTCGGCCACTTCTTCGTCGTTGGCTTCAATACCCCGACCACGCAGCTCATCACGTCTCCGCTGCACCCGCACGGGAAAGTCGGCAACCACGAAAATTTTTAGCTCTGCATGAGGCATTACCACTGTGCCTATATCTCTTCCGTCCATCACCACTCCTTTCCTTTCTCCGATGGCTTTCTGGACCGCCTGCAAGGTCCTGCGTACCAGTGGCCAACTGCTCACCAGGCTCGCAATACGCGATACCTCAAGACTCCGCAATTCTACGTTAACCACATTTCCATTCAGCAACACCTGAGCTTCGCCATCTCCCCCCTGAACTACATCCACTTTGTTGATTTCCAGAAAGCGGGCAAGTTTTTCCTCATTTGAACCCAATTCTGTCAGGCTCAGCCCGCTGCGCAGGAGGGCAAGGGCCACAGCCCTATACATGGCCCCCGTATCCAGATACAAGTAACCCAAACGACGGGCCACATCACGGGCCAGGGTACTTTTGCCGCAGGATGAGTAGCCGTCCACAGCTATGGAAATCGGACGCGTAGCCATCAGTGCCTTCTCATTGGTGTAGGGTTTGAGGATTTTTGA
This sequence comes from Flavobacteriales bacterium, assembly GCA_025055635.1. Lineage (GTDB taxonomy): Bacteria > Bacteroidota > Bacteroidia > CAIKAF01 > CAIKAF01 > JANWWQ01. Next base: position 15,140 of record JANWWQ010000023.1, on the reverse strand, counting down.
GCTTTAGGTGGGCGCTTGTCTAGATCCACATTCAGCGTGAACGTATTGGGGGAACCAGCCAGGTGATAAGCGCCCCGGGCATAAAGGAGCTCAAACCGATAGGCACGCACACCCAAGCCCCACGTTATGCCAACAAGAGCCCCACGGGACCGCGCCTTCATTTCAAAGCGCCGTTGAAAATTGTAGCCCACTCTCATCTGCAAGCCCCCTTTAAGGGGCAATAACTCAGCACCCACCACAAAATGACGCAGGATTTTATTGGCCAACGTCGGGGGCCGGTACACCGGCTGACCTGAAATGTCGGTTTCAGCAGCCAAGAGGGGGTCAGTGTACGTGAGATCGGGTTTTTGGAGATTATGAATCATCGTATGTAGGCGCAAGGGCACCCGTGGAAATCGGACGGAAGCCCCGGCGTGAATACGGAAAGGAAGGGGCTCCCGATGGGCCCGGTCAAAGGTCTTAAGTTGGGCCCCTACGTCACACGCCTGAATAGTGAAAGTAAATAAGCGATCCGCACTCAAGTACAGCAACGCCATATCCATGCCCAGGGCCCAACTCGTGAGCGCAGCGGCCTGGCCATAATAAATTTTCAGGCCCATGCCGGCCTGCAAACGTTGCCCTACACTATGGGCTGCAGAAAGATTAAGGCCATAAGATACAACCCCAAATGCCCCAGTAAAATTTCCCAGTTCATCATACCCTTCAAATTTCCCATAATTTAGAAACCGGAGCGAAGCATGGAGGTGCCAGGCACTATCCAGGCTGTGATTATAGGCCGACTGCCCTGCCAATATTCCGGCGAAAAATCCTGAAAAAGAGAGCGAAGCCCGCCTGTGCATGGCTCCGTTGCTCAGGGCCGGATTGTGCCACACCAGGGAAGGATCCTTTTCCCACAAGGCGTTCACGCGGCCGCCTAAGGCCTCCATCCGCGCAGAAACCGGTAGAAAACTTTCCATGAACACTGCACTACCTCCTAACTGGGCGTATAATTTACCTACAAAAAAGGCAAACAACCACAAACTCAGAACTTTTGCCAACCTAGCCCCGACCACCGTATCTGAAATGGGCACGAATATAGGTAAGTCTTAAGGTGCGAGGTTTCATTTGGTGACATCTTCTTGGTTTTCATGTCGGCCAACAGGAATCTTTCTGCTGCCCTTGTATAGCCCCTAGGGTAATGGCAATTTTCCTTCAAAACCGCAACCTTTCATCCTAGGCCCATGGAGCATAGACAGGACCAAGGGATTTTTGGATTGGTCCTTCTGGCTAAGCCTTTGCCCTGCAAAATCCGCCGATGGGCCATCCTGCAGGTTCCTCGGGAGCTGCGCCCTTCCGGAATGACTTTCAAGAAACTTACCCATCATTGCGGGCCTGAAAGGCCGTAGGAATCAGCCCATAAGAGCCATAACCTTCAATTCGGACAAGGCGTGTATAGCCGGGACGGGATAAATTCTTTTCTGTTTTTCCTCTCCTATGAGAAAGCCCTTATAAACATCATAAACCTCTTAAGGGAATTTCTAAGGGGATTCCCGTCCTTCGGAGAAGGTAGAAATTACTGAACCGACCAGGTGAGCCGCCTAAAACCAAAGCTCAGACTTATTTAAACGCATGCCCCATCAAGATATCATTGCTATCTCCGATTTTACCCTTAAGAATTAGGATTTGGGAAGACCGAGAGAATAAGAAATTGTTTTAGTTAAGATTCAATTAAGTAACAAAGAGGATGAAAAGCCGGGTAGAAGTTCTACAACTTCCACACGGCCACCATAGCTTTTGACAAAATCGGCTCCGACGATGGTGTTTGGGGAATAATCGCTCCCTTTCACCAAAACGTCTGGACGGACTTGTTCAATAAGCTTCATAGGCGTATCTTCCTCAAAAAGGACCACCGCGTCCACGAAGAAAAGGGAAGCCAAATGCATAGCTCTGAGGTCTTGAGGAATTCGGGGTCGGCCGGCGCCCTTAAGCCTTTGAACAGAGGCGTCCGAGTTAAGACCCACCAGTAAAACATCTCCCATATCAGCGGCTGCGGAAAGGAGATGAATATGACCAGGGTGTATTAGGTCGAAACATCCATTGGTAAACACTATAGACTTATTCAGAAAACGCCAACGGTGCAATTGTCGGGAAAAATTGAGGGGGTCAGTGAATATCCGATTCCAGATATTTTCAGTGGTGGTGCGTATTCCTGGCATACCGCGAATTTGCAGAAAAGAATGGTATTGAAATAAAACCTGCCAAGCCTAACACAAGAAACAACGCCATCTGACTTCCCCACAGCAACCATCCCAGGAGCAGGCCTTCTTCCTGCACAACCCCGAACAACTCCATCAGCTGCGTACACAAGAGGGGATAAATGGTGCCGCCCGGAGTGACAATCATGCCGATGGTACCTAGTGTTACCAGGGCCAAGGCGGCTTCGGCAGCCCGGTGAGGAGTGACGCTCAGGCTATAAAACCCAATCCAGGTAATTAAAAGATAACACGTCCAAATAAAGGCCGTTAGAACCCAGAATAATCCGGGTTGTCGGAGACGGAACACGGCCGATAAACCCTGCATAAAGCGGGCAAGCATCTTTCTAAAACGAGACGGAGAACTTTGGCGAGTCCACCAGATCACGATAAATGTTAGGATTAAACCACCCATAGCCAAAAGCCAGAATAGGGGAGTAGCCTTTTGTCGTATGGGGATCCATATGTTGGTATTCATATAGGACCATAACAAATCACCCGACCAGAGCCATGAACAACCCCAAAGAATAAACAGAAATATCAGGTCCACAATGCGTTCCACAACTACCGTTCCCATACTAGTTTCCACAGAAATTTTTTGCGAGCGGGCCAGGAGTGCTGCTCTAATAATTTCGCCTGCCCGTGGAGGTACAAGGTTAGCCAGGTACCCGGCCATCAACGAAAAGAAACAGGCCCACAAGCGGGGTGTGGCATTTTCGGGTGAAAACAAAAGCTGCCACCTCCAGGCGCGCAAGAGATGACTCAAAAAGATGAGGGCCGTCATAAGGAATACACCCTCCCAACGGATGCGGCCCTGCAAGGCCCGCAAATCTGAAAGATCGGTTTGCTTTATGGTGTAGTAAAAAATACCAAATCCAATAAGAGCAAGAAGGGCCGATTGCCCCATGCGCCGCAGAGGCAATTTCCCAATCAAGTGCGCGGCAGGGAATTGGTTTCAGGATCGGGAAAAATCACCTTGGGTCGGAATGAAGAGGCCTCGGAGGCAGAAATCTGAGCATAAGAGAGCACTATAACGTGATCGCCCACCCGCATTTTGTGCGATGCAGGGCCATTCATACAGATGATACCGCTGCCCCGCTCCCCTTTTATCACATAAGTAACGAGCCGCTCCCCATTGTTGTAGTTGAGCACGTGTACCTGTTCATTTTCCACCAGGCCGGCTGCTTCCATTAGGTCTTCATCAATGGTGATGCTGCCTATGTAATTCAGGTTGGCCTCCGTGATCCGCACCCGGTGTATTTTGGATTTAAGCACGAAAATGTCCATGCGGAGACGCAAAGTTATGCAAGAAAGGAGGGCGGAAGCGGTCCCGGAGCCCATGCATTGTCAATGAGGCGTACTTTGCCTGCATGATAGGCAATGCAAATAGCCTGGGGATTTAAAGGATCATGCTTAGACAACACCAGAAAGTCAGGGTAGCTCACTAAGGCTACATAATCCGAATTAAAACCTGCCCTTTGTATTTCATCCTGGAGCATTTGCTGGAGAGCAGGCCAAGGTTCATGTCCGACTTGCTCAGCACATTTGAGGACCAATCGGGAAATCGCTGCAGCCTTGTCTTTATCTTCAGGTGAAAGAAGCAGATTTCGGGAACTCATGGCCAGGCCAGAGGTTTCCCGCACCGTTGGGATCATTAAAAGTTGTATTTCAGGAAAATGCCTTTGCAGCAATCTTTCCACCACAGCGCATTGTTGCAAATCTTTCTGACCCATAAAAACCCGGTGGGGGCGGATGAGAGTAAAGAATACCCATAATACCTCGGCCACACCCCTAAAATGGCCGGGGCGGAAAGCGCCTTCCAGGACAGTATCCAGAGGATAAAGAGGAAAATCGGGAAACTGGACTTGTGAAAATAGATCTTCTTCCTCCGGAAGAAAGACCACATCAGGTTGAAAATGTTGGAGGAGATCAAGATCCTGACGGAGCGAGCGTGGATAAGATTTAAAGTCTTCAAGGTGGTTGAACTGCCTCCTGTTCACAAAGATGGAAACGACGACAAAGTCGCTGTTTCGCTTGGCATGTTCTACTAAGGTCAGGTGCCCTTTATGAAGGGCCCCCATTGTCGGGACAAAACCTATACGTATAGATTTATTGAGTAGGGGCTTCAGATAATCCGCTAGCGTTTCGCGGCTTTTGGCCAGATACACCTTTCAAAATTAGACGGTACAATAATAAATTGACCCATTTATAGTTTCAATAATGTGTGGGATACCCACCAGTGCCACCGGGTGACTAAACCAGCTTTTTTTTAACTAACTTTGTGCCGAATTTTAATAGAGTTTAATGATAAGTTCTCAAAATATGGAAAAGTATCGCGTTCTCTTCGTGGCCAGCGACATTGCACCTTACCAGAAGGGGGAATTTTCATCCATGGCGACTCAGGTGCGCGAAATGATTGAAAGGATGTATGACCGAGGCAATGAAATACGCAACTTTATGCCTAAATACGGTTATATCAATGAACGACGTCATCAGTTGCATGAGGTAATACGTCTGTCAGGGATAAATATCATCGTAAATGGTTCAGATCAACCCCTTATAATTAAGGTGGCCTCCATACCCCAGATTAGGGTGCAGGTTTATTTTATTGATAGCGAGGAGTTCTTTTCCCGAAAAGCTATGTTCTGGGATGAAAACGGCCAATTGTTTTCCGACAACGATGAACGCCTATTGTTTTTCTGCAAAGGGGCCTTGGATTCTGTGAAAAAACTGGGGTGGGCTCCCGATATTGTGATGTGCAGCGGCTGGTTCTCAGCTTTGGTCCCTTATTACGTGAAAACGGAATTAAAGGACCATCCACTGTTTGCTGAAAGTAAAGTAGTGTTCGCCCTGTTTGACGAGGACCGTTTCGAGGGAAATCTGCCGGGCTCTTTGGCCGTCAAAAGCATGGATTTTCCAAATGCTGAACAGCCTGCTTGGCTCAGTGAAAAATGCGGGTTCCGTGAACTTGTATCCTGCGCAGCCCACTATTCTGATGCAATAACCTTGTGTTCACCAGGGGTAGAACAATACTTGTTAAATGCTTCCCAAATAAAAGATAAGCTTTATTATCCCAAAGAAGAAGAAAATACAGGCGACTTTATTGAACGGGTATTTGGGCTCGTCTTAGAGGGTCAATCCATTCTTTCAGAGTAGGATTTTGACTTTTCCGGAGGTATTGCAGGACATCCCTTCCACGGAAAGGAAAGTACTATCACGTCTAAAATTTTGGGTATTCTTATCAGGAGTTCCGATTTTTTTTGCGACTTGCCGAAAGCCTTCTGACAAACTGGGACCAGATCCTGGCGTGGCCGATAATCCCGTAGGAGCCCTCTTTGAAGATGTGCCACTGTACGTAGTCTCCGTGCGGGACACCTATTTCCGTTCTGACCGGTCGCTCTATGGAATAATTGGCTCTCGCTGGGATCCGATATTTGGTATTACCACCTCCTCGTTATATACCAACTTTCGTTTGAACCAAGTGTTCACAGGAGGAATTGGGCCTGTGGACCACATAGACTCTGTCATACTTTCCCTTCCTTACGCAGGCCCCCGTTTTTATGGGGATGTTACCAAATACCGTGGCCTGCAGGTAGTGCGAGTGTACGAACTGGCCGATAGTCTACCCTTTAAGCCACAAGGTACCAGAGGTTATCCTTACGATACGGTGTTGAATGTAAAGCCAGGAATATTAGGAGAATTCACCTTTGTACCCAGGGTATATGACTCTCTCACCTTTGGTTCACAAAAAGAGCCGCCCCAGTTACGCATCCGGCTTGCAAATTCTTTCGGTATGCACTTACTCACAGGCAACCCTGCGGCCCTTGCTGACGACAAATTATTCCGAGATTTCTTCAAAGGTTTGTATATTCAGGCATCTCCTGCTCAGGCTAACGGCTTCGGCGCGTTGCTCTTTTTAAACGTGCCCTCCCCCCATTCATACCTCAGGATTTACTTCAATGATACCTCGGTATTTGAGTTGGGCATTCGGGAAAGTAATGTTTGGGTGAATCAGTTCTTGAATCAATATCAGTATTCCCAGATACCGGTCCAGGGGGATTCGGCCGCTGGGCATGTTAATTTTTTTATGCAGCCTCACGGGGGTTGGCGCCTTAAGATTCGTGCCTCCTTACCGGCTTTTTTGCTAAATAATCCAGCTGTGGCTATCAATAAGGCTGAGATCATCCTTCCGGTGGATCAGGCCAAACAGGGCACCAAACCCTTACCCTCTGTTCTGGGACTCTTGAAAATGAATGAGGATGGATCCCTGAGCTCTCTTCCAGATGCGCCGGGAAGCCCAGGTTATGTACCCGGATTATTGGATGATAAAAAGAAACGATACATCTTCACGATCACTAACCACATGATAGAGGTTAAAAGGGAAGGGTTAGCCCATACTACATTTGTAGTAGATTATCCAGAATTTAAGGCTTCCAGGGCGGAGACCGTGGTGTTTACGGGATACGGATTATTTCCATCCCCCGAGGCTCCCCGAATGCGTGTGTTCTATTCATACATTCAGCAATAAAAATTTTATGTGCGGTATCGTAGGATATATTGGTAATACTCCGGCCTACCCCATTCTCATTAAAGGCTTAAAGAGATTGGAATACCGTGGGTATGACAGTGCTGGAGTGGCTATCATGCAAGATGGTATTAAAATTATTAAATGCAAAGGCAAAGTAGCGGATCTGGAAACACTGGCATCTGCTGAAAATTTATACGGCACCGTAGGGATAGGTCATACCCGATGGGCCACCCACGGCCCCCCAGATGATAAAAATGCCCATCCCCATCTCTCCGATTCCGGAAAGATGGTGATCATTCATAATGGGATTATTGAAAATTATGCTTCGCTTAAGGAAGGTCTTCAGAAGAGGGGGTATAAGTTCAAAAGTGACACTGATACGGAAGTTATTGTGAACCTGACAGATTACATCATGCAGGCTGAAGGTCTGCCTTTTGATGAAGCTGTGCGCAAGGCCATGCATGAAGTGGTGGGTGCTTATGCCATCGCCGTGATGCACTGCGAGTGGCCCGATACCATTGTGGCGGCCAAAAAAGGAAGTCCTCTGGTGATTGGGTTGGGTGAAGATGGTTCTTATTTCCTGGCTTCAGATGCTACCCCGATCATTGAGCATACCCGAAACGTAATTTACTTGGAAGATGAACAGATGGCCATTCTTCAAAAAGGAAAACCCCTAGTAGTGAAAACCATCAAGAACCAGCAAATCACTCCTGTAATCCACGAATTAGAGTTGGAACTGGAAGCCATAGAAAAAGGCGGATATGAGCATTTTATGCTGAAAGAAATTTACGAGCAACCCCGCTCCATTCGGGACAGCCTGCGCGGTAGGCTGGACCCTCAAACAGGACGCATATCTATGGCAGGTTTAATAGATTATGAGCACAAATTCAAAGCCGCTGACCGTATTGTGATAGTGGGATGCGGAACCAGTTGGCATGCCGGCTTGGTAGGCGAGTATTTAATTGAGGAGTTTGCCCGCATCCCCGTGGAGGTGGAATACGCCTCTGAATTTCGTTATCGGAATCCCATCATCAATGAGCGCGATATCGTCATCGCTATATCCCAATCGGGCGAAACAGCTGATACCTTGGCCGCTATTGAATTAGCTAAAGCCCGTGGTGCCACCATATTTGGGATTTGCAATGTGGTGGGTTCTTCCATTGCACGAGCCTCCCATGCCGGCGCTTACACCCATGCCGGACCTGAAATTGGAGTAGCCTCTACCAAGGCATTTACGGCCCAGGTGGCCGTGTTATCATTAATTGCTCTCCACCTAGGACACCAGTTGGGTAGGTTAAATCAGAAAGATTTCTTCCGACTGATCAATGAATTAAATAATATTCCACGCCTGGTAGAAGAAGTTCTGCACACGGATGAGTACGTAAAATATATTGCTTCTCTTTACAAGGACTCCTCCAATTTCTTGTATTTGGGTAGAGGATTTAACTTTCCGGTGGCACTGGAAGGGGCCCTCAAGCTGAAGGAAATATCCTATATCCATGCTGAAGGTTATCCCGCGGCGGAAATGAAACATGGCCCGATTGCCCTCATTGATGAGAACATGCCCGTTGTGGTCATTGCCACCCGTCGGGGGCATTATGAGAAAATCATCAGCAACATCCAAGAAGTCAAAGCCCGTGGGGGCCGCATTATTGCCATCGTTAACCCGGGCGATGAAACCGTGCAACGCCTCGCCGACCACTGTATAGAAGTCCCAGAAACCGAAGACGCTTTCTCCCCAATAGTGAATTGCGTGCCGTTACAGCTCCTGGCTTATCATATCGCCGTGATGCGCGGGTGTAATGTGGATCAACCCCGAAATCTCGCCAAGTCGGTTACCGTGGAATAAACCTTTGGAAAATATGGCTTTCCCATAGGCATTAACGAGCACTCTGAAGTACTTTTGTGGCCATTTTTTTGAAAAGATATGAAACTGTCACGCTTTAAGTATAAATACCCTGAGGAATTAGTGGCTAAATATCCGCTGGAACATCGGGATGAGTCTCGCTTAATGGTGGTGCATAGGGATACGGGCAAAATAGAACACCGGATTTTTAAAGAAATTTTGGATTATTTTGAGGAAGGAGATGTTTTTGTATTTAACAATTCCAAAGTGTTTCCGGCCCGGCTCTATGGAAACAAAGAACGGACAGGTGCCATTATTGAAGTTTTCCTGTTGCGCGAATTGAATGCCGAGAGCAAACTGTGGGATGTGCTGGTGGAACCCGCCCGTAAAATCCGTATTGGGAATAAGCTCTTCTTTGGAGACAATGAGGAATTGGTGGCCGAAGTCATTGACAATACCACCTCTCGCGGTCGCACGCTGCGCTTTCTTTTTGACGGGCCACACGATGAATTTAAAAAACTTCTCTATAGCCTGGGCCATACGCCTATTCCGCGCTATCTGGGTCGGGAAGCGGAACCCATTGACGAGATCCGCTACCAGTCGCTCCTGGCTAAAATTGAGGGCTCTACCAGTCCTTCCACGGCCTCTTTACATTTCAGCAGAGAGTTGCTCAAAAAGATGGAAGTACTCGGTATTCAGAAAGCTGAGATCACCCTGCATATCGGACCCGGTGGATACCGGCCTGTGGAAGTGGAAGATCTGACCAAACACAAGACAGAGTCTGAAGAATTTTTCATTGAGCCGGAGCAGGCTGAGATTATCAACACAGCCATAAAAGCACGGAAAAAAGTGTGCGCCGTGGGCACTTCCGTGGTCAAGGCCTTGGAGTCCTCAGTCACCACAGACAAACTGGTGAAGCCGTGCAAGAGCACCTGGAGTAGTAAATTCATTTTCCCTCCCTACAATTTTCAGATACCCACTTGCATGGTAGCTAACTTTTACCAACCTGAAACCACCCTGATGATGGCAGCGGCCGCCTTCTGTGGAATGGATCTCCTTGAAAAAGCCTACCAAACAGCCATTAAAGAAAAGTATCGTCTGTTCTGCTATGGAGATGCCATGCTGATTCTGTAACCCATTTTGAGATAGATTTGTTACTAAAGGAAATGGCATTCACCGATAAATTTCAGTACCACGACTACTACCTGGTGGAGGAGTTACTGAGCGAAGAGCACCGGCTCATCCGGGAGAGTGTGCGGGCCTGGGTAAAAAAGGAAGTGACGCCCATCATTGAGGATTACGCCCAGCGTGCAGAGTTTCCGCGCCATCTGATTGACGGCTTAGCTCAGATTGGCGCTTTCGGGCCCTACATTCCGACGGAATACGGCGGCGCGGGTCTTGACCAGATTGCCTATGGCATCATCATGCAGGAGTTAGAGCGCGGCGACAGCGGTATTCGCAGCACAGCCAGCGTGCAATCGTCGCTCGTGATGTTTCCCATTTACACTTACGGCAGTGAGGAACAAAAAAGAAAATACTTGCCCCGATTGGCGAAAGGGGAAATAATAGGCTGCTTCGGTCTCACGGAACCCAATCATGGCAGTGACCCTGCTTCAATGGAAACTACCTTGAAGAGAAAAAACCACGGCTATGTCCTGCAGGGATCTAAAATGTGGATTACTAACGCCCCGATTGCGGATATTGCCATCGTGTGGGCTAAGGATGAGGAAGGGGTGATCAGGGGAGTCATTGTGGAACGGGGTATGGAAGGTTTCAGTACTCCTGAAACCCGCCATAAATGGTCGCTGCGTGCCTCTCCGACAGGGGAATTAGTGTTTGATAATGTATTCATTCCTGAAGAAAATGTGCTACCAGGCGTGGAAGGATTAAAGGGTCCATTGAGTTGCTTGAATTCGGCCCGGTACGGCATTGCGTGGGGGGCCATTGGCGCGGCCATGGATTGCTATGATACCGCTCTGCGCTATAGCCTGGAACGCCATCAATTTGGAAAACCCCTTGCCTCCTTCCAGCTCCAACAAAAGAAATTGGCTGAAATGCTCACGGAAATCACCAAGGCACAGCTTCTGGTTTGGCGCTTGGGCGTCCTGAAAAATGCCCATCGCGCCACACCCGCTCAGATTAGTATGGCCAAGCGCAACAATGTGCTCATGGCCCTCACAGTGGCCCGCGAAGCCCGACAAATCCTCGGCGCCATGGGAATCATCGGCGAATACAGCATCATGCGCCATATGATGAACCTGGAAAGCGTGATAACATATGAAGGTACACACGATATCCATCTGCTCATCACAGGATTGGATATCACGGGCATCAGCGCCTTTAAGTAACATAGAGAATTACTACCCTTGGACCGTTTAATGGCTAAGACAAATCAGCCCAGCGCCCTTTCCTCACAAAAACCACAGGGGGCCGCCCCAACGTAATATCTGGCGGGGAAGCCCCCTGAAAGCAGAAATAGGCCAAAAGCGATTAGCCCCAACTTAATGGGCCACAGGAAAGCCCCTAAAGAGTCTCGCCATGGGAGTATGAAAATGCATTACGGAGAAGATTTTTTCAATGACCCTGGTTTAAGAAGCCGGTGCCGAGAAAAGATTCCAAGGTAGCTTTCAGTTCGTTGTATGATTTTTCCAAGGCCTCAATGCGCGCCCTTTGGCTCTCTATGATGTGCTGCTGTTGCTGCACGGCTTTCACCAGCGGCACCACGAACTCGGCATAGCGCAGCCCGTAGAGCGAGTGTTCGTTCTGCGGCTTGTCCACACCGCTGAAGTCATACCCGATCTCCCGCGCAGCTTGTTCCACTTCCTGGGCGATGAAGCCGGTGTAGAGGATTTTTTCTTTTTCTGCGCGGGCCTTGCGGTCCAGCTCTAAGGTAGTAGCATCAGGCTCCGGGTGTTCGCGCCCTTCAACTTTGGGGCGAAACTCGCCTTCACCCAAAAAGCGGGCAAGGCCAGTGACATCCAGATGATAGGTGACGGGCCGCAAGCGCATGATGAAGTCCAAACCCGGCACGTTTTCCTGCACATCCTTTTTGAAACGGGCATCGCTGACGTTGGTCCAGTTGGCATAGCCGCCGATGCTCGTCACCGAGCTGTTGCCCACGCGCACCTGGTTGCTGGCAGTCACATAACTATTATAGCCAAAAGCCATACTATTATTGTAGCCGGAACCCGCACTGCTAGCCAAGTAACCAAAATAGCTGCAATAATTATTATTAACGCCTTCATCACCAGATCCGTAACCCACAGCGGTGTTACCCCAGCCGGTGGTGTTTTCCTCGAGGGCTTCGTGTCCGACAGCAGTATTTAAAAAGCCTGTAGTGTTGTTTATAAGGGCCTGAAATCCAATGGCAGTATTACTATGGCCTGTGGTGTTAGCAAACAACGCTTTGGAACCCACAGCTACATTTTGCGTAGCATGTACAGCGTTGGAAGCTCCAAAACCATTTGTGAATAATGCAGAATCTCCTACAGCTACCAGTTTGGAGCGTGTTTGGTTATAGTAGAGTGCCCTGATGCCAATTGCCACATTGCTATTCCCCGTTGTATTCTCATAGAGAGCTTCATACCCGACGGCTATATTATTTGAGCCGGTGTTGTTGAATTTAAGAGCTTCGTTTCCTATGGCGGTGTTGTAGGAGCCTAAAGTGTTTGCGTAAAGTGCATCTGCTCCAACGGCCGTATTGCTCACTCCCGTAGTATTAGAATAAAGGGCATGAGTACCACTGGCCGTGTTGTAGTGGCCCGAAGTGTTGGAATAAAGGGCCCTAAAACCATGGGCCGAGTTGAAGTTACCTGTGGTGTTCGCTCTCAGTGCGTTAGCTCCGATGGCTGTGTTGGATTGGCCTGTGGTGTTGGAAAACAAAGCTTTTGAGCCGAATGCTGAGTTTCCGGTGGCATGGAGAGGTAAGGTAGCACCAATGCCGTTATTATACAGGGCCGAGTCCCCCACAGCCACCAAATTAGAGCGGGTCGTGTTTGAATAAAGTGCCCCTATGCCCACTGCCACATTGCTATATCCCGTAGTGTTGGAATATAGGGATCTGTACCCGCTGGCCGTATTATGAGAACCCGAAGTATTAGAATTGAGAGCAGCATTGCCGTTGGCAGTATTATTGTTGCCTGTGGTATTGGCATAGAGCGCAAAAGCTCCGCTGGCCGTGTTGGCAATTCCTGTGCTATTTAAGTAGAGCGCTCTACATCCACTGGCAGTATTTGCAAAACCTGTGGTGTTGGATGTCAAAGCTTGCACTCCACTGGCAGTATTAGTGGAACCCGTTGTATTAGAGTAGAGGGCTTGGTAACCAATCCCTACATTATCTATTCCATCGGTACTACTGAAACCTGCCTGATAACCTAAATAAGTACACCAATTATCCGAACCATTATCATTATTACCCGCCTGGTAGCCTAAGAAAGTACTACCGTCACCCGGCAGCCCGATTCGTCCGGCTTTTTGGTTATTGGCCCGGAAGTTCAAGGGCTGGTTGTCGGTGGTACCGATAAAGTGGGTGGCGGGGCTGGTGCCGCTATTGCCGGTGATCTTCCAGGTGTTGTCCAAAAGAGGGGCAAGATTCACTGTGTTGCCTCCTGTGCCGCTGATGGAGAGATTGGTACCACTCAAGGAAAGCGTCTGTATCTCGTTAGTAGAGCTGGCGTCCACCGCACTGATCGTCGTACCACTGATGCTGATGCCTGCACCCGCCGTGTACGTGGTGTTGTCATCATTGGCCGGCGCCCACGTCGTCCCATTCCACTTGAGCACCTGACCCGCCGTGGCCCCCTGCTGCGCAATGCGCAGCGGATTGCCCGCAGTGCCATTGCCCGTCAGTGTCGCATCGGTCTGCACAACCTGTGTGCCCCAGTTGTCGCCCCCTCCCCCGCTGGGCAACGTCACAGAATTACCCCCACTGATGGAAAGCGTATTCCCACTCAAAGAAAGCGTCTGTGCATCGTTGTCATTGGCCGGCGCCCACGTCGTCCCATTCCACTTGAGCACCTGGCCCGTCGTGGCACTCATCTGGTTCAGATCGGCACCGGTGATGGTACCATCCTGAATTTTAGCCGACGTAACAGCATTATTGGCCAGCTCGGCCGTGCCCACCGCCCCGCTGGCAATCTGCATGTTGTTATATACTCCTGTCACATCCCCCGAAAAATTGGTCGCCGTTGTCAAGTCGTTGCTCGCATCCGTGTCGCCCGTATTGCTGATCGTCGTACCACTGATGCTGATGCCCGCACCCGCCGTGTACGTGGTGTTGTCATCAACGGCCGGCGCCCACGTCGTCCCATTCCACTTGAGCACCTGGCCCGCCGTGGCACCCCTGCTGCGCAATGCCCAAGGGACTGCCGGCCGTGCCATTGCCCGTCAGCGTCGCATTGGTCTGCACCACCTGCGTACCCCAGTTGTCACCGGCTCCGCCGCCCACGTCATTGGCCGGCACCCATTGGCTGCCGTCCCACTTGAGCACCTGACCCACACTGACACCCGCCGTGTTCACGTCCGTCAGATCGTTTAAACCCATATTGGCTTTGGCAGCGTACAAAGCATACGGCACACTCAGCAGTTGTTGGGTGCCCATATTCATAAAGCCGCTCCCCGCATTGATTTCCACCTGAGCAAAATAGGGACCCATGCCCCAATCTATCCCCGCAAAGCTGCCACTCTGCGGCGACCCCTGCCCTATGGCCAGATTGAAGAGCCCATAGGTGTTAGCCGTCACATTGTGCGTCTCCTGATACACCGTGGGCCCCGAAGCCGAACCCTGGCGCAGGGTAATCCGTACCGTGAGCGGTCCGGTGATGAGGTTGCTACCGGCATCGCGGGCCACCGCCTGATAATTAATGCCTTGTGGTGGTGTCTGTGACCACAAGGCAGACCCAAAGGCTCCCCAAAGGGCCCCACAACTCAGTAAAATGATGGACTTTTTCATAGCTCCTCTAGTTTTTAGAGTTCTACGAATGTCTATTTATGATATCTATGGATTGACTTTCAGTAACTTAATGGAGCAAATAGGAGCGCCGGAGCCATCCCTTACGGCCAGTATATAAGTCCCCTCGGCTAAGCTTATCGGAAAATCTGTGATGAATGGGGTAGGAGGACTCTTCATCCACACTAGTTTACCGCCCGCATCCATCAGCTGCAGCTGTTGGACTTGCGCCCCCATGCCCCTCAGCTCCAGCACCGTGGAAAATGGCACCGGCACAGGCGTGGGGCAACCCGCCAAAGCAGGCACCTCGGGTCCTGTACCCGTACTCTCCTTCTCAGGCTGCAAAAATCCCTGCAAAAGCCAGTAGCCTCCCGCATTCAACGTGAGGGTAAGAGGTTCACCGGCATTCTGTTCGTAATAAATCCCCGAAGCCGCTACAGCATTCCCAAAACTGTTGAAAACCGCTCGCTCCAAGGATTGAGAAAAAACCACAAAGCCAGGGAAAAACCCAAATACCAAGGTAAGTAAAGGTCTCTTGGTTTTCATGGACAGAACCTCAACTGTACAAAAATAAAAAAACGAGTTTAT
>JANWWQ010000022.1:13721-29307 GCA_025055635.1 Flavobacteriales bacterium | reverse complement strand
CCCCCGCGACCATATCAAAGCCAATCCCACGTTCATCAGGGGAATGATAACCTCAGCAGGGGAGCGGAATAAAATAATAAGTACGATAATAGTTACTAAAGCAGCCAGCAGCACGAAAAGATTTATTTCACGGCGGGCCCTAATAGTGCTTACGGTGCGGATATAGGGCATTCCGGATACATGCCAACGGGTGTTGGTGGTCTGTTCAAAGGCCTGAATACGGCGCTCCAGTTCAGCCACGGTTTCCATGCGTTCCCTTCGGTTGAGAATTTTGCGGTCAATCTGCACCAGAATGAGGATCACATTCTCGCGGGGATGCCATAGCAGGCGGTCGTAGAATACCGCCTGACGGAAGCGTTGTTCCAAGCGCAGAAGGTCTTGCGAAGTGGCAGGTACACCGTTCATTAAGGGCACTACGTCAAACTTTTTTAGGCTGTCGTTACGTACAGGAGCCAACGCTCGCGGCAAGGCCATCACACGGGCCACCCCCGGAATGCTTTCCAGCGTGTCGCATAAAGCTAAAAATTTTAAGAAGAATGGCAGTTCAAAAAACTGGGGTAGTCGTGCTCCCAAAAGCACAACCCCAGCGTCTTCGCCGAAGTGTTTCCGAAAAATTTCATATTCCGCCCAAGCAGAGTCTGAAGAGGGCAATATGCGGGCCTGGCTGTAACTGATGGGTACCTGGCGCCCCAGCCATGCCAACCAGGCAGATGACGCTAGCAATACACCGACAAGAAACCAACGATATCTGAAAATAATCCGGGCCAGCACGCCAAAAAAACCGGAGCGAAAGTAAAGTGCGAAGTGTTGGAGAAGGAAAAGTGTAGAGAATTCATCCTGAACTATTAAGAATGTCAAGATTTTTAAGTAATCAGACGCAAACTACCTTGGTATAATATCTTATCGGATAGATAAAATTTTAGCTGACAATGCTTTATCAGCTTTTTTAGGTTATAATAAAGATATAAAAATTTTTTTGTCTATTAATAAGGGCAACTATTCCTTTTTTAAGGTAAGAAAGGAAAATGTTATTTTCAGAAAAGTGTAATGCTCCTCCACGTCAAGGAATGTAAAATCATGAAGATGTAAATTTTTAAATTAATTTATTAGGTAACGCATTAAGAAGTTGCTTATATTCAAAGTTGTTGCTATGTCAAGGTGCATTGTCAGCTAGAAGCTTAATAAGGATTTGAAAAAATATTTTTTAAATATTACATCATAACCCGCATGTCTCATTGAATTTTTGTTGTTCATGGGCCATAATCACATGAAACGGAATCGAGAGCTCTGAATTCGGCGAACCTCACGAGTAGGAAACTATGCTTAAAATGAGATAGATTTGATAAAAAATGCAGACAATAATTATAAAATAATAAAAAATTAATTTTATCAATCACTTTTTTAAAATCAGAATTTTAAGGCCTTTGCCGCAATTCGGGGATATAATAGCTGAAATTAACAGAAAAAATCCAAAATACCTACGCTTAATAATTGAAAATCATTCTGGTTCTATTTATCATCTGGTCATTCAATTAAGATATTTGGAGTTATTAGGTAAAAGGTGTGGCTTTAGCTTATTTAAAGGTCATTTCTGAAAAAATTTCAAAAGCCCTTGTATCGTGAAAAATAATAAATGGGCTCTCGTAAAAGTCCTTATATTTTCTTGTGTGGTGAAAAATTTTTTTGGCCATAAAAAATTTACTTTTGGCCGCCAAAGTGGGTATGAATAGTGTTCAATCCCAAGAAGGCTTTGCCTTTAATTCGACCGGCATTATTGATTTTCTGGTGCGACGGTGGAAACCCCTCCTTTTTATAACAATATTGGCCGGGGTACTTGCGGGGGCTGCTTCTTTGCTTATTCGGGATAAATACAAGAGCACGGTGGTGCTTTTTCCGGCCACCACCCATTCATTAAGTAAAGTACTCATGGATGTGCAGGGCATTTCCAGAGCCGACCTGTTGGCATTCGGCGTGGAAGAAGACGCCGACCAGATGATACAGATTCTGAATTCTGATGAAATACGTGAACGCATTATTCAGAAGTACAACCTTATGGAACATTACCGCATTAACCCCAAGCGGAGATTTGCCCAGACCCGTTTGAGGGAAAAGTTTGAACGCAATATAAGTTTTCGCCGTACCGAGTACCTGTCCGTGGAAATCAGCGTGCTGGACGAAGATCCCCAGATGGCAGCCCGCATCGCCAACGACATAGCAGCCCTGCTGGATTCGGCAAAAAACCGAATGCAGCAGGAGAGGGCTGCCGAGGCTTTGAAAATTCTGGAACAGGAATACGCTGACCTGCAGGTGATGGTGCGCGAGCTAGAAGATTCCCTCACGGCGGTGCGCCTTTTGGGAATAAACGATTATGCCTCCCAAGCCGAGGTGCTCAACGAACAATATGCTATAGCCTTGGCCCGTAACAACTACACTGCAGCCAACGCTCTGAAGGCTAAGCTGGACGTCCTTTCCAGATATGGTGGTGCGTATGTATCCTTGATGGAACAATTGGAGCACTACCACGACCAACTGGCTCTTCTTAAAATTAAGCTCAAGGAGCTGCGCATGGATGCCACGCGCCCCATCACACATAAATTCATTGTGAACAAGGCCATGCCCGCCGAGAAGAAGAGCTATCCGCGCCGATCGCTCATCGTACTGGCTGCCTGTGTGGGAGCATTTTTGGTAACGCTTTTTACGCTGATAGGTATAGAAAATTATCAGACTTATAAGAAATTTAAAAGCCCTCAACCCGCATGAGAAAGGCCTGGGTGTTGGGCATACAGCGGTATTCTGGGGGCCTTTTAGCCGGCGGATTGTTCGCGGTGGCCAACGCCGTGTTGGTAGCTCAGGAGAAGTATTTTTTACCCATTCTGCCGCTGGCTTTGGGCTGTGTGCTCCTCGCCCTTTTTTCCCTGGACAAGCTCATTTATCTAATTTCATTCCTGACTCCGCTTTCTATAGGATTTAAAGACACAGGATTGGGGGCCGCTTTGAGTGTTCCTTCGGAAGCTCTTCTAATTATGGCCTCCCTAGTATTTGTGGTGAAGCTGTTCCTGGAAGGCTCCTACCCTTTGCGCAATTTGCTTCACCCCGTCTCGGTGACCTTACTATTAATGATGGCCTGGTGGCTCTTCACATCGATAACCTCCACGATGCCCTTAGTCTCCTTCAAAAGCCTTGTTGCCCGGCTTTGGTTTGTAGTGCCAATGTATTTTCTGGGATTGGAAGTTTTTCGCAAGCCCCGTGCAGTCCATCGGTTTATGGCGGCCCATTTGGCGGGACTGGCCCTCGTCATTGGCTACACCACATACCGGCATTACCTCTGGAATTTTGAAAAGGATCCAGCCCATTGGGTGATGACGCCCTTCTACAACGACCATACGGCCTACGGAATGGTGCTGGCTTTGACCTTGCCCTTTGTGGTGCATTTTGCCTTGCAATACAGGATGGGCCTTTTTTTCAGACTTTGTACGTTGGGATATCTGGCGGTGCATCTGCTGGCCCTGCGGTTGTCCAATTCTAGGGCGGCCTGGCTGAGCGTGGTGGTGGCCCTCGGGGTTTGGGCCTTGGTGAAACTGCGTGTGCGGTGGTACGTATTTTCGGCTTTAGCAGTTGCGTGGGCACTCATGCTTTGGAGTTTCCGGGTGGAAATCCAGCAGAAGCTGGCCCGCAACAAGGAGCAATCATCCGAGCAGCTGGAGAAGCAAATCCGTAGTATCACCAACATCAGCACGGATCCCTCAAATCTGGAACGCTTCAATCGCTGGAAAAGCGCATTACGCATGTTTTCCGATAAGCCCCATCTGGGTTTTGGACCGGGTACCTACCAGTTTCAATACGCACCCTATCAAAGCTTTCTGGATTTGACGATCATCAGTACCAATGCTGGTAATCAAGGTACTGCTCACAGCGAATATTTGCTCGCTCTCAGCGAGCAAGGGTGGCCGGGTATGGCGTTCTGGTTAATTTCTATAATTCTCACTTTTTACTATGGGAACAAAGCCTATCATAACCTGGCATCACCCTACCAGAAAAATCTCGTTCTGGCCATGCTTATCGGCCTGGTAACATACTGGGCCCACGCCTTCCTGAACAACTTCCTGGACACCGATAAGGCTGCGGTGCCCTATTACGCCCTGACGGCCATTCTGGTGTCGGCTCATTTGAATTGGACTCAATCTGCAACATCATGGACTTCTGGCTCAAGGAAACCAGTCTGAAGCCATACAACACTTTTGGGGTGGAGGTCTCGGCCTCATCCATAGCTCTGGTCCGGGAAGAAGGGCAGTTTTTAAGACTTCTAGAGCATGTGCGCTCTTCTGGGCGCCAACTTTTGATCCTAGGCGGAGGTAGCAATGTCCTCCTGGTGCGGGATTGGGCTGGTGTAGTGGCTTTAAACAAAATAGAAGGCATCCATGTGGTGGATGAGGATAGCGAATCTGTGGTTGTCAAGGTGGGCAGTGGGCACAACTGGCACCGCCTGGTGATGTGGAGCGTGGAGCGTGGGTTGGGTGGTATAGAAAACCTGGCCCTCATCCCAGGCTCCGTGGGTGCAGGGCCTATGCAGAATATCGGTGCTTATGGCGTAGAACTTTCAGAAACTTTTGTGGAACTGGAGGCCTTGAGCCTCAAAGACGGTACCAAACGAATTTTCGGCCTGGCCGATTGTGGTTTTGGTTACCGACACAGTGTGTTTAAAGCTCAAGAAAAAGGGAAGTGGTTTATTAGGAGCATCACTCTGAGGCTTAGCAAAAGACCGGAACTCCGTCTGGATTATGGCAATCTTCGGGAGGAAGTTCAGCGCCTGGGGGTGGATCGGCCTGGTCCGGCGGAGGTGGCGCAGGCTGTTATCAACATTCGGCGAAGTAAACTGCCGGACCCAGCTGTGCTGGGTAATGCCGGTAGTTTCTTTAAAAATCCTGAAGTGCCCATGAAGCGAGCACAGGAGTTGCTTACTGAGTATCCCTCTATGCCCACCTACGCTTCTCAGAAACCTGGATTTATCAAGCTGGCGGCTGGCTGGTTAATTGAGCAATGCGGCCTGAAAGGCTACCGACGGGGTCCCTGTGGGGTACATGAACGCCAGGCGCTTGTACTGGTGAACTACGGAGGCGCCACAGGGAGGCAAATTCTGGATTTGGCTCTGCATGTGCAGGAGACCGTGCACCGTAAATTTGACATTATGCTGGAACCGGAAGTCAATATCATTGCCTGACCGTCATGTTGCGTTACGAAGTCCAAGACAAAACAGCCCTGATCACTCTGAGCCGGCCTGAAAAACGTAACGCCTTTAACAGGGAATTGACTCAGAGGATCACGGAAGCCTTTCAGGAGGCCGGACGCGATACAGCCGTTAGGGGAGTGCTCTTACAGGCCGAAGGGCCGGCCTTCTGCGCAGGGGCTGACCTGGCCTACCTGCAGTCTTTGCAGAACTATTCGGCCGAGGAGAACCTCTACGATTCTCGGGCGGTTGCGGCCATGTACAGGGCGATATACACGTTGCCTAAGCCCGTGGCCTGCGCGGTACAAGGGCCGGCTCTTGCTGGAGGAGCTGGCTTGGCCAGCGTGTGTGACTACGTGGTGGCCTCTCCCGAAGCCACTTTTGGTTACACGGAAGTGCGTATCGGGTTTATTCCGGCCATCGTGAGCTATTTTCTGGTGCGGCGCATAGGACGGGCCAAAGCCGCTCCCCTCCTGCTCAGCGGGCGCATCATCCCCGCCGTGGAAGCTCGGGAATTGGGGATTGTGCAGGAAGTCTGCTCCCTTTCGGATTTACATGAGAAAGCATGGAATCACCTGCAAAAGATTTACCGCGAAGTGTCGCCGGCTGCTTATGCCACCACCAAGCATATGTTGGACGCCTTGCCGCTGATGCCCTTGGATCAGGCCCTAGAAGAAGCAGCCCAATTGAATGCCCAGGCTCGTATGACAGAAGATTGCCGTCGGGGTGTTGCCGCCTTTCTGAATAAAAAGGCCCTAGACTGGAATTCCTAGAATGGATTGGATGAGTCCTCGGAATAATCGGATCTGGAAGGGATCTTCGGGCAAGCCTTGGGAGTAAAAGGAGGGCACCTTATGATTTAGTGGGTACGCCCAAAACATGTGGATAAAAACTATCCTTTAAGGAAAATGATTCTAAATGAAATTTATGGATTTGAGTATTTCGTATTACCTTTGCACCCCAATTTTTAAGATGAGACAATACGAAACGGTGTTCATAATAACGCCCGTCCTTTCCGAAGACCAGGTTCGGGAAGTGACGTCCAGGTATAAAGACCTCTTGCTGGAGAATGGCTGTAAACTGATACACGAGGAAAAATGGGGGCTAAGAAAGCTGGCCTATCCCGTGGCCAAAAAAACCACAGGCTTTTACCATCTTTTTGAATATCAGGCCGACCCCAGTTTCATTGAAAAATTTGAAATTAATCTTAAGCGCGACGAGCGGATTTTACGCTTTTTGACGGTAAAACTTGACAAGCATGCCATTGAATACAACGCCCGTCGGCGCGAGCGTTTGAAAGAAGCTAAAAAAGAAATCGCTACCACCCAAGAAACTACCAACGCATGAACACGACAGCCGATAATATTTCCGGTACGCAGGAAATACGCTTTCTGACACCCATTCCCGTTCAGGCGCGTAAGAAGAAATATTGCCGTTTCAAGAAACTGGGTATTAAATATGTGGACTACAAAGACCCGGATTTCCTGTTGCGCTTTGTGAATGAACAAGGAAAGATACTGCCACGGCGTATCACAGGAAACTCACTTAAATATCAGCGTAAAGTGGCTCAGGCTGTGAAAAGGGCGCGGCACCTGGCTTTATTGCCATTTGTAACCGACCTTCTGAAATAATATTCTCAGGCCATGTATGTGATTTTGAAGCAAGAGGTTCAAAACCTGGGTTCACGGGACGAAATTGTGAAGGTGAAACCAGGGTATGCCCGTAATTATCTCATACCCCAGGGTCTGGCTATTGTGGCCACCCCTTCGGCCCGAAAGGAATTGGAGGAAAAGCTGCGTCAGCGTGCACACAAAGAAGCCAAAATCTTAGCCGATGCCAAAGCATTGGCTGAAAAATTGATGAATACGCCCGTGAAGGTCGCCACCAGAGCCGCCGAAAACGGACGAATTTTCGGTTCGGTCAATGCCATCATGCTTTCAGATGCTTTGAAGGCTGCAGGATTTCAGATTGACAGAAGGCAGATTACTATGCCTTCTGAGCCCATTAAGACGCTCGGATACTATAAAGCCAATGTGCGCCTGCATAAGGAAGTGCAGGTAGATATTGAGTTTGAGGTGATTGCAGAGCCTTAGCAATTCGGCTCCAACCTTTTCCGATGTAGTCCCTCCAAATTTCGTTTTGGTGGGCCCCAACGCCCTTTATGAACTTCTGGACAGTGGGGAGGGCTGGAAGTTGGAACGGTTCGGTACCTTGGTTTGTGCCCGACCAGAACCGCAGGCGTTGTGGCAAAAGCGCTTACCGGAATCAGAATGGAAGCACAGGGCTCATGTGTGGTATCGTGCAAGAAGTAGTCATAGCGGTGTTTGGGAAAGGAGCCAAACCTTGGTGCCAGATAGCTGGGTGGCTGAGGGTGAGTTAGCGGGGCGACCTCTGCGGGTGAGATTGGCCCTTACGGCTTTTAAACATGTGGGACTCTTTCCGGAACAAGCCGACAATTGGAACTATATCATTAACAGAGCCTCGTACATTCAGAATAAGCCATTTCTAAATTTATTCGGATATACAGGAGTGGCTACGTTGGTGGCCCGGATGGCTGGTGCCCAACCGGTACATGTGGATGCGGTGAAGCAAGTGGTGCGGTGGGCTTCCGAGAATGCTATACTCAATGATCTGGATGGGATTCGTTGGCTGGTGGATGATGCCCTGAGCTTTGTACGAAGGGAACTGCGTCGGGGCAGGCGTTACGCGGGTATTATAATGGATCCGCCGGCCTTTGGACATGGTCCGCGTGGAGAGAGCTGGAAGCTGGACGAGCATTTGGACGAGCTTGTTTCCCTGAGCCTTCAGCTTTTGGAGCCTGGGCCCTGTGTTTATATCCTAAACACTTACTCGCTGGGATTTTCGCCGGTGGTCCTTTTGAATATCCTGACCAGGCGCCTGGAAATGATGCATCTGAATGTCCTTGGTTTAGAAGTAGGCGAACTACTCTTAAAGCCCAGGGAGGGCATGCCTCTCCCGGCTGGAATATTTATACGTTTTGATGCTCTGGAAAAAAGCCTGTGAGATAAGATTTTTTTATCCGGCCAAAAGAGTTACAACGTAATTTTGCAAATAGAAAACGCTGGTCTATTGACCCAAGAGCGACGTATTTTAATTGACCGGCTGAACCCGGTAGACTTTTTTGGGCCTCATGACAGCAATCTGCGATTTATTCGCAGCTTATTCCCCAAGCTGAGCATTCTCTCCCGGGGTGATGAGATCGTGGCAAGAGGCGAACAAACTGACCTAGAAAATTTTGCCCTTCTAGTGACTAGGTCGTTAACCCTTCTGGAATCAAAGGGCCAACTCTCAAGCCATGATCTGGAACTGCTGCATAAAAAATTGCAGGAAGGTAGCGGGGTAAGTTCTGATTTTCCTGAGGTTTTAATGCATGGTCCTTCGGACGTCATCCTTACGGGGAACGACGGTCTTCAGGTAAGAGCACGTACAACCAACCAAAAAAGACTGGTGGAAGCCGCTTACAAATACGACCTGGTGTTTGCTATTGGTCCTTCCGGTACAGGAAAAACGTATACCGCAGTGGCTTTAGCTGTGAAAGCTATGCGTAATAAGGAGGTACGTCGCATCATTTTGACACGTCCGGCGGTAGAGGCTGGTGAAAGCTTGGGGTTCCTGCCTGGTGACCTGAGGGAAAAATTGGATCCCTACCTACAGCCTTTGTACGATGCTTTGCGCGATATGATTCCTCAGGAAAAACTGCGCTACCTGATGGAGAATGGTCTCATTCAGATTGCGCCTTTGGCCTACATGCGGGGGCGTACTCTGGACAATGCCTTCGTGATACTGGATGAGGCTCAGAATGCCACCCACTCCCAGATGAAAATGTTTCTTACTCGCATGGGACAAAATGCTCGGTTTATTATCACGGGAGACCTTACCCAGGTAGACCTACCGCCGAAGCAGCGTTCAGGCCTACCTGAAGCCCTCCGCTTGCTTCAGGGTATGGAGGGGATTGGATTTGTCTTCTTTGACCGTCATGATGTGGTGCGTCATCCACTTGTGCGCAAAGTGTTGGAAGCCTATGAGGCCGCTGAAAAATCAGACGAAACCCAGGGAGGGACGCCTCCCAGGTAAGGAAGAGATTTAACCAATTGGATTCTTTTCTCTTTTCTGAGCCAAGGTGAGCTAGAGTTTCTTGCGGAAGGTACTAATCTGAATGAGTTTTTGAGGAGTTAATGAACTTTACTCCAGCTTTATTTGTTAGCAAAGTGTGTCATACATAGCAGTTATTGGAGGTTCTTCAGGCATTGGAGCCAAAACTATTGATATTTTATTGCACAAAGGTTTTCAGGTGTGGCACCTCACGCGCAATCCCTCCTCGCTGCCTAGGGAGGGATTAAAAGAGGAATATTTTGACGTGAGCTCAGCACAGGCCTTTCCTCAAGCGCCGGGTCCCCTTTCTGGATTGCTGTATTGCCCTGGTACCATCACTTTGAAGCCTTTTCACAACCTCAGCCTCCAAGATTTTGAAAACGACTGGCGGATCAATTTTCTGGGCGCCGTACGGACACTTCAAGCCTTTTACCCAGCTTTGAAGGCCCAAGGTGATGCCTCGGTGGTGCTATTCAGTTCAGTCGCTGCAGCGAAAGGAATGCCTTTTCATGCGTCCATTGCTGCTGTAAAAGCTGCCCTAGAAGGCTTGGGCCGGTCTCTGGCTGCGGAGTGGGCCCCCGCCGTGCGGGTGAATGTTGTGGCCCCATCCCTCACCGATACCCCGCTGGCTTCTCGATGGCTGAATACTCCTGAAAAACGTCAAAACGCCGCTAATCGACACCCATTAAAGCGAATCGGATCCGCCGAAGATGCGGCCGCACTTGTGGCATTCTTGCTTTCCTCGGAAGCCGCCTGGATCACAGGCCAGGTAATTCACGTGGACGGTGGACTCTCCACTTTGACGACCTCTTGAGAAACAAAAAAGGTAAAGTCATACCCAAAGCCTTGCTCCCTCAAAAGGTGTGTGTGGCCTGTGGCAGGCCCTTTACATGGCGCCGGCACTGGGCTGCCTGCTGGGATGCCGTGAAGTATTGCAGCAAGCGCTGCAAAAGAAAATAACATTTTCAGGACTGGCTCCCTAACCAGCCTAACTTTGCCTTGTGCTGGAGCGTCTTCTCATACGTAATCTAGGAATTATAGACCATGCCGAACTAGAGTTTCATACCGGTTTTAATGTGATCACTGGTGAGACCGGCGCTGGCAAGAGCATGATTCTGGACAGCCTTTCACTACTTTCAGGGCGTCGAATGGAGCGTCTGCCGGGGCCGGATCCTGAGGGCCGGACCATAATTGAGGCAGAGTTTCCCCATCCAGCCATAGAGGAAGATTGGTACGCTCGGTGGCACATCGATCCTCAACCCGTACTTATCTTACGTCGGGAGTTCACTGCAGATGGACGCTCAAGAGCCTTTGCCAACGATGTACCCGTATCCCTCCAGGCCCTGCGCGAAGCCGCCCCAGTCCTTTTTGATATCCACTCTCAGTTTGATTCACAACGCTTGTCAGAAAATACGTTCAGGCTTCAATTGCTGGATCGTATTGCTGGACAGGACGAAGTCCGTATAGAGTACCATGCCCTTTATCTGCGCCTAAGGGAATTAGAAGAGCAATTGTTCAGGCGTACAGAAGAGCTTGGGCAACTAAAGGAAAAGGAAGACTACCTCCGTTTTCGTTTGAGTGAACTAGAAAAAGCCGCGCCGCGGGCCGGCGAAGATGAAGAGCTGGAAGCTGAAATCGCTCGGCTCACCCACGCCGAAAGCATTCTTCAATACTGTGCAGAGGCCCTGAATCTTTTGGAGGCTGAGGGCCAGGGTCTCAGCGCCTTACTTGGCCAGTTCATTGCCTTGATGCGCCGGTTGGGTCAACTTGCCAAAGAGGGAGAGTCTCTCCTTGCGGAGGCCGAAGAACTGCGGTTACGGGTTCAGCAGCTAGAAAAAGATCTGCTGCACTTACGGGACCGTACTGAGCTTTCTCCCGAAAGGCTCCGGGAAGCTACGGCCCGGTTAGACCTCCTTCATGACTTGATGAAAAAGAACAACGCCAGTTCCGCCGCCCAACTGCTGGAAAAAAGGCTGCACCTGCGTGCTGAGTTGGAAACCCTGGAACAGAATGCCGTAGATCTCACGGCTTTGGAAGACCAGTTACGCCAGATGCGCGAACAGCTTCATCAGGCAGCCAGAACCCTCACAGACGGGCGTCAAAAAGCAGCCCTGCAGCTCGCCTCGGAAGTCCACAGAGCCTTGGCCGAACTGGCTTTGGATAAGGCCCAGTTCCGGGTGCAATTGAACCCTTTGCCTTCGCCAGGTCCATGGGGTAGCGACCAGGCTGAATTTCTCTTCTCTGCCCAACCGCAGGTGTCTCTCCGTCCCGTGCAGCGCGTGGCTTCTGGCGGAGAACTCTCGCGCCTCATGCTGGCCCTCAAATCAGCCATGGCCGCCCGACATCTGGCGCCCACCCTCATCCTGGACGAGATTGATAGCGGTATCAGCGGCAGAATTAGTGGCCTAATGGCCCGCTTTCTCCATAAGCTCTCTCAGGGTGCCCAGATCATAGCCGTCACCCATCTGCCCCAAGTGGCTGCGGCCGGGGCCCGTCATTTCTTAGTAGAAAAAGAAGTCTTACCTACGGGTCAAGTTCTTTCACGCATCTTCGTATTGCAAGGTCAAAAGCGAGAGGAGGCCTTAGCTATTATGCTTTCTGCCAATGGAGTAAGCGAACCTTCTTTACGGGCGGCCCGGCATCTGCTGGAAAGTTTCTCCTCCTGAGATTAGGGAATTCCTAATAATTTTTGATGGGGTGCCCCCTGCGTGCCGGGGGCCGGTGGGCCGGCCTCCGCCCCGGTCGGCCTGCGGTTGTCACCGGCCCGCAGGGGTTGGGCTGCTCCGGGCTCCGCAAGCGCTTCGGCAATCCTTGCCTGCGGGCTCAGAGCCCTCGGCAAGGCAGTGCCGGCCTGAGGTCGCCCTCCGCATCCCTCACGCAGACCGAAACCATCCTAACTTTTATGGATCCTTTAATGAATGAGGATTTAACAGTTTTCGGAAACTAAAGCAAAAAGCTTATTTTTGCTTCTTAGAAAAAATCTTCCCATTCTCAAAATACAGGAACTATGAAAAATTCCATTTATTTTACTTTTCTCTTAGTGGCCGGCATTTTGGCCACCACCTCCTGCAGGAGAACAGAAGTATTTGGTGTTGACAACATCTCAGTGATCTTTCAATTGGATTCCATACCAGAGACGGGCGAGCACCTGCTTGGCTATGAAGTAGTGCATTTTCCTTTAGATAGTGTGGCCAGATCCGTAGGACTTGATCCTGAAGATCTCAAGGAATTGTCCTTTGAATACCTGCATTTGCAGGCTCTGGATGGCAGCAATTTCAACAATTTCCAAAGCGCCAGCGCAGGAGTTTCCTCTGAGGGGCATCCTATCACTCCGATTGGAAGTTCCGGCATTATCCCCGAATGGACGGATTATGTGGTTATTGATGTGAACCGTTCCCTCAATTTGGTGGAATACTTGCGGTCGGCCAACAACACTTTTCGGCTACACCTGTACGGCCACATACTGCAGCCTCGCTTTACTCCTCTCACCATCAAGGCCAAGATGCGTTTCAGGGTGGTCATGCGGGGAAGGTGGTAAAACAGTATCACGGCTGAGGGGTTCCCGTGGGGTAAATCTTGCTATTATTGCCCTGTGGAAGGGCTGAAAGTAGATGTTAGCACGGAAGACGAGATTCTAGTGCTGACGCTCAAAGGCCAATTGTTGAGCAGGGATGATGGCCAAACCGTCCTTTCTACGCTTTATCAGCGTTGGCCTGAAAATAAGGTTGTGAAGATCCTGGTTGACCTTTCTGAAATAAACTACATGAATAGCGAAGGTTTGGGCACTCTGTTGCGAATTTTCACCAAGGCCCGTCAGAGCGGAGGTGACATGGCTCTGTGGGGTATCAATGACCGGCTCAAGCAGTTGTTCATTATCACCAGATTGCACCACATTTTCAACGTTTTTGATCAGCGCGCACAGGCCATGGAATTCCTCTCTGGCCAAACCCCTTCCTCCTGAAGACAGCGCCTGAGAGCATGAAGGGTTCTCTGGATATTCTATTAGGCCTTCAATGGGGTGATGAAGGGAAGGGGAAAGTAGTTGATTACCTGGCCCCGAATTATCAGATGGTGGCCCGTTTTCAGGGAGGGCCTAATGCCGGTCATTCCCTGGTATTTAATGGCTCTAAGTTCGTGCTCCATACCATCCCCTCGGGCATATTTCGCGAAAGTTGTATCAACTTTATAGGCCATGGCGTAGTAATCGATCCCATAACCCTCCGGCAGGAAGTGGAAGCGGTCCAGAAGGCTGGCGTGTCCACGCAAGGTCGGCTGTTCATAGCGCGTAAAGCCCATTTGATTATTCCCACGCATAAAGTTTTGGATGCGGCCTCTGAACAAGCTAAAGGGAGACAGCGTGTGGGCTCCACGCTGCGGGGTATTGGACCGGCTTACATGGACAAAACAGGCCGCAACGGCTTGCGCGTAGGCGATATTTATTCTGCCGGCTTTGAAAAGAAGCTCCGCGCTCTCATGGACAAGCATCGCCTTCTCATCCTGAGTATGAAGTACGATCCTCCCGAGTGGCCATCTTTGGATCCTTGGTTGGAGGCCGTTGATCAGCTGCGTCGTATGGATGTGGTGGATGGCGAATATTTCATCTATGAAAAAATCCAAGAAGGAGCTCGCATACTAGCCGAAGGAGCTCAAGGCACTCTTTTGGATATCGATCACGGCACCTATCCCTATGTTACTTCCAGTTCCACTGTGGCAGCCGGAGCATGCTTAGGATTGGGGCTGCCTCCAAGCGCTGTACGGAACGTATTCGGAGTGTTCAAGGCCTATTGTACGCGTGTGGGTAGCGGACCATTTCCCACGGAGCAGACGGACGAAACCGGCCACCTTTTGCGCACCAAAGGCCATGAATTCGGCGCCACTACTGGCCGCCCCCGCCGATGTGGTTGGCTGGATTTGGTGGCCCTCCGCTACGCCATCATGGTCAATGGCGTGAACCACCTGATGATGATGAAAGCCGATGTACTCTCCGGCTTACCGCAGGTGAAAGCCGCCGTGGCTTATGATTTGGAAGGTACCAGAAGGAACGACTTCCCGTTTGATTTAACCGAATTAGATGTCCGGCCTATCTATAAAGAGTTTCCGGGTTGGGAAACCATTTGCACGGAGGGTTGTACTTTTTCTAAAGAATTTATGGATTTCCTTGCCTACATTGAAAGAGTAACCCGTCTTCCTGTCAATCTGGTATCTTATGGTCCTGATCGCCAACATACTTGTATTCGTAAAGATGTTTCCCTTGTGGAGGGAAGTGTATGATAAATACTAAAAGCCCCCTTTTTCGGAAGGATCCTTTTTCGCTTTTTCAAGTTTTATTAGGGCACTTTCGCAGGCTTTTGTTTGGCGTCGGTATGGCTTTTTCTTCCCACCATGGCAGGGCACAGCTGATTGATCCCGCCACCATTACCATCGCTCGCGATAGTTTCGGAGTGCCCCACATTTTTGCGCCTACCGACGCCGCTGCGGCATACGGCCTGGCTTGGGCCACCTGTGAAGACCATTTTCCTTTTGTTCAGGAAGCCCTGTTGCCATCCCGTACTCTTTTGAGTCGGCACAAGAAAAAAGAAGGGCTTCTCATGGATTTTGCCATGAAATTTCTTGGCATCGACACCTTAGTGGCTCAGCGTTACGCCCTGGACCTCAGTCCGGAATTCAGGAAAGTTTTAGAGGCCTATGTGCAGGGAATCAACGATTACGCACGAACTCATCCAAAAGAAGTCATAGAAAAGCATCTTTTTCCCCTTAACCCCCAGGATGTTATAGCCGGTTATGTCTTAACGGGCTCTCTGATGGCTGGGGTAGGGATGGCTTTGCGTGCTCTGCGCGAGGACCAACTATCCCTCTATTTTGAACCCCACGAAACAGGCTCCAATGCTGTGGCCATAGCTCCTTCGCGTACGGAAGATAGCCGAACCTGGTTACTAATTAATTCCCATCAACCCAATGAGGGACGTTTTGCCTGGTATGAGGCCCATGTTTATAGTGAAGAAGGCACCAACATTCTGGGAGCCCTTTTTCCCGGAAGTGTGACCGTGCTGACAGGTGTCAACCCTTTTCTGGGCTGGGCCCATACCAATAACTACCACATGCTGGGCGATATCTATCAGTTGCGCGTCAGAGGGCGGCGCTATTGGCTTGATGGGCAATGGATTCCCTTTAGCCTACGTCGTGTACGATTACATTGGCTGATTGGGCGCACATCCATCCCCTTCAAAAAGAAACTGCTTTATAGCGTTC
>JANWWQ010000022.1:0-13623 GCA_025055635.1 Flavobacteriales bacterium | reverse complement strand
CACGGCCCTGTTTACAAAAGGAAAAGGAGATATTATGCCCTGCGTTATCCGGCCTGCACCGATATCCGCAGCGCGGAGCAATGGTGGCGCATGGGTAAGGCCCATGACTTATCGGATTTTGAAAAGGCCTTGCGCATGGACGCCCTGCCCCAATTCAATGTGATATATGCCGATAGGGAGGGCCACATCCTTTTGCACAGCGGTGGGCGGACACCGTGGCGTGATACTACATTGCCTTGGAAACAACCGCTACCTGGTTATCACTCATCCTACATCTGGACTTCTTTATTACCTTTTGAGAAAAAAACTTGGATTGTAGATCCTCCATGTGGCTATTTGTACAACGCTAACAATACACCGGCTCATTATTCTCATCCCGCATGCGAACATTATAAACCTCCTCAGTGGCCGGGTTTTCAGAAGTTTGATTATAATCGGGGCGATCGATTCAGAGAACTGCTGGCAGGCTTTCAGGGACGATTTACCCTAAGCCATTTTTTAGCCATAAAATTTGACTGCTGTTACTCTTTCGGTGGGTCTTATGAAAGAAATTTTGGTCCCCTCTACCGCTTAGATGATAAAAAATATCCACGGCTGGCTGACGCTATAGACCTGTTAAAGAATTGGAATCGCTGCGGGAATATGGAGAGCGAGGCGGCGACCCTTGCGATGATCACACACCATTTTTTGAGCCGAATGTGCCGCTGCCCTTTAGCACTCTTGATGGTCCGACCCAAGCCTCTCACTGAACCGCAATGTGTCAAAGCCCTTCAACTAGCCGTGCGATTTATGCGGCGCCGATATGGCTCATTGCGCGTCCCTCTGGGCGATATCCAACGACTGATGCGGGATACGGTGTCCTTGCCAGTTGCTGGTATGCGGGAAGTTCCCCGCGCCATACATACCACTCTTGTGGATCGTAAAAAGGGCCTCTGGAAAGTCACTGGTGGGGATTCCTTCATCCTTTTTGCCCGATTCGGTCAAGAGGGTCCAGAGGTATGGACTGTCAATACCTATGGAGCTTCAGGAAGGCCTGATAGTCCCCACTATACCGACCAGATGCGCCTTTTCGCAGAACACCGGTTTAAATCCATGACTCTGAACAAAGAAATTATACTGCGGAATGCCACCAAGGTATATTCACCTTTTTTTAGGCCATGAGAATCGGTATCATTCTTTATCCCACCTTCGGAGGCAGTGGTGTGGTGGCCACAGAACTGGGACTTGCCTTAGCGCGACGGGGGCACGAAGTGCATTTCATATCCTACAGGCCGCCGGCCCGACTGGAACTCCTTACCGCTGGCGTTCACTATCACGAAGTGCATGTACCCGACTATCCCCTTTTTGACTTTTCACCTTATGAAACTGCTCTGAGCAGCCAGATTGTAGAAGTAATTCTTCGTGAGCATTTAAATCTACTCCATGCGCATTATGCCCTGCCCCATGCCACAGCAGCTTTTCTGGCCAGAGAAGTGGTGGCCGACAAAGGCATTCATCTGCCCCTGCTCACCACCCTTCATGGTACGGACATAACGCTCGTTGGCCGTGATCCTTCCTTTGCCCACACCCTCCATTACGTGCTGAAGCATTCTAACGGACTCTCGGCTGTATCCCGTTTCCTCAAAGACGAAACCGAACGTCTTTTCCCTGACACTCGGCCCATTGACGTAATCCCCAACTTTGTAAACCCTGATCGTTATAAACCCTTGCCTGCCGATGAATGTCTTAAAAAGTCTCTCAGCCCTGCCGGCGAATTTGTCTTGGCCCATATTAGCAATTTCCGCCCTGTCAAGCGTGTGCAGGATGTGGTGGATATTTTCTATCTTGTTAATAAGGAAGTTCCGGCGCGCCTCCTCATGGTGGGGGATGGTCCTGAACGCCCTTTGGCTGAAGAACGCGTGCGTTCCTATCACATTCAGGACAGAGTGATCTTTTTAGGGCACCAGGTTCATACTCACCGCGTTTTGCCCTGCTCTGATTTTTATCTCCTACCCAGTAACCGGGAGAGTTTTGGTCTTTCAGCTCTGGAAGCCTTAGCATCGGGGGTACCCGTCGCCGGCTATTATGCGGGCGGCCTGCCGGAGGTCGTGGAACACAATGTCACGGGCTTTCTGGCAGAAGTGGGTGACGTCCACACGTTGGCACAAAACATTGTGACCACCTTACGCCAACCCCAGCGGCACCAACACATGCGTCTTATGGCCCGGGAAGCCGCCCAAAAGTTCCACGAGGATCTCATTATTCCCCGTTACGAGAGTCTATATGAGAGACTCCTTAAGGAAAACCTCTCCTGATACTGTCAGGATTCCCAATTAATTGGAAAACGGTTTATAGGATTTTACTTCTTCTATTAAATCCGAGGATTATCCTCCGAATGCAAAGGAAGCGCGTTCGTTGGTTTTCCGTCGACAAGAAACTTTTTCCAAGAAAGAATCTGAATAAATGGGTTCTTCAATTCGGCAAAACCTTTGCTCCTTGATATTTCATTTTTAAATCAATCCGATAGAAAATTATGCTTGGAAAAAACCATCAATATTTTATTCTATTAGAATATACCCTTCATTCTCTAATTATGCCAAATGTGCTTTAAGCAACTTTTCGAGCTTGTCTCTCTCCTCTATGGCTAATAATTCATCAACTAAAATCCTGCCGCAGTGTTCGCAGTAGATAATTTTTTTCCTTTGGGCAATGTCCAGGCGGCGCTGGGGTGGGATTTTATTAAAACAACCGCCGCAGGCTTCTCTTTCAATAGGTACCACACAGAGTCCGTTGGCCATAGAGTTTCGTATGCGATGGTAGTTGCGCAGAAGGCGCTCTTCCACAAGGGCCGACAACTCTTCTGATTTGGCCACAAACATTTTTTCTTCCTTTTCTGTCTCTGCAATGATTTCGTCCAGCTCGCTTACTTTGTGTTCTAAAGCTTGTTTACGCTCGTTAATGCGTTCAATCACTTCTTGCAACTGGGCTTTTTTCTCTTCAAGGCGGGCTGTGGCCTCCCTGATACGCTTTTCTTCAAGCTGAATTTCCAGCTGTTGAAATTCTATTTCCTTAGCAAGCGATTCAAATTCGCGGTTGTTGCGTACATTATGTTGCTGAGCTTCGTACTTTTTAATGAGAGCCTGTGCTTCCTTGATTTTTTGTTTGCCTCGCGTTATATCAGCAGTCACATTTCGTATGTCTTCTTCCACATGGGATTTCCTGGACTCCAAACCGGCTATTTCATCTTCCAGATCCCGCACTTCAAGAGGCAGCTCCCCGCGTATTATGCGGATCCGGTCAATTTTGGAATCTACCAGCTGTAAATCATAAAGGGCCCTGAGGCGTTGTTCCACCGACATCTCCTGGTGGTGGACGGGCTCCGACACATTAGGTGTTTCTGAAGATGACGAAGTTCTGGTGGTCCTTTTCGTGGTTGGCATATTTTAGGCCCGCAAAGGTAATGATTTCCTTCTATTTTTTGCGCATTATTTTTGCTCCTCCATTCACTTGGCTTATGGGAAAAGGAGACAGGAGAACGGAAAAAGGAAAACGCTGGAACGGCTCCTATGGGAACGCCCGGCCCCGACGCAAAAAGAAAAAGAAAACTGTCCCGCGTGCCACTGCCTAAGCCGTAGTTTCATAGCTCAGCGGTAGTAATCAAGTGAAGGCCTTTTTTCTACACAGGTATGGAGAGGCAGGGGAGGCTTTTGTCTTGAGGGAATGTCCGGAGCCTGAGCCGGTGTCAGGAGAATACCTCGTTCGGACTGAGGCCTTTGGGCTTAACTTTGCCGATGTCATGGCCCGCCGAGGGGTTTATCGCGACGCCCCCCCGACTCCTTGTATTCTGGGCTATGATGTGGTGGGTCGGGTGGTGAAGGCGCCTGATGGTGGTGCTATCGCGGTAGGGACGAGGGTGGTGGCCCTCACTCGCTTTGGGGGTTATGCCGAATACGTGGTGGCTCGGGAAGAGGCCATGGTCCCGGTGCCGGAGGATGTACCAGCGCCCCAAGCCACGGCTTTGGCCACACAAGGAGCCACTGCTTTTCATTGTGCTTTAGGTACAGGTGTACTATTCCCAGGTGACCTGGCCCTGGTATCTGCCGCAGCGGGCGGTGTGGGCTCCCTGCTGGTACAAATTTGCCGGCATCACGGCCTGCGGGTCGTGGGGTTAGGAAGCCCTCCTAAACGAAATACTATTCTGGCCCTAGGGGCCGAAACATTCCTGGACCGCAAAGAAGGCCCCTTGAAAGTCATTTGGAAACGGCATTACCCAAACGAAAGGCCTGACGTAATTTTTGACTCGATGGGAGGTACATGGTTGCGTCAGGGCCTCCAGATCCTGAATAAAGGAGGAAGGATGGTGGCTTACGGAGCGGCTTCCTACGGTGGTAAACGCCATCCCCTCCATCGGATGGCCTTCGCTCTCAGCTGTGGATTTTTCAGTCCTATACCATTAATTATGCAATCCCGGACCGTCGCCGGCGTCAATATGCTGCGCCTGGCTGATTGCAAGCCTTACCAGGTGCAACGAGCCCTGCAAGGCGCTTTTGAATACTTCCGGCAGGGGATCTTGAAACCTTTACCAGGGCATTTATTTCCCCACACTGAGTTAGCCGAGGCTCATAAACTATTAGAAAGTGGTCGTAGCGAGGGTAAAGTGGCCGTGCAATGGATTTGAACGTTTCCGTTGCCAGATCCATGCCAGTATTTCCATCCCCCCAAAAATGGTGATTAACGATTGCGGATTATCGGACGACCTTTTTGAGGCCGTTCGGAACCCAGCTTATCTTCAAAGGCTTTGAATCCCAAGGTTAAGGAGACGATATGGCTGAAAAGACCGTTCCCCTGCTGGGCAAAGTTGGTAAATGAATAATCCACGGCCACGGTCTTTATTCTTATTCCCATGCCCACGGCGGGCTGCACCAGCCAGGAATAGCGCCCCGGAGTTTCTTCAACCCGCTGGAAACGCCCCACACCGCCCCTTAGAAACACGATATTTTTGAAATCCGCTTCCAAGCCGGCCCGAATATCCAGGCTTATAGGTTTAGCGGAAACCAACGTATTACGTTTACCATCTGTGGTGATTACCACGTCCAGGGCCGGCATAACATGAAAATTCTCCTGGCTGCCGATGGCCAGTTTGTATGCCACAGAGGGCACTATCTTAGGCAGGGCCATTTCTGAAGAGCGGGCAATCACTTCATTGCCTGTGAGGGAAAAAACTTCTCTAAAGTATTCTGTATTATAGCTAAAGTACATGTGGGTGGTGGAAATGTCGCGAAGCGCCAGGCCAAGGCACAACCCCTCCCGAACGTATCGTACACCTGCGTCCAGACCTATGCCCCATCCCGACCCAAAGGGCCCTATACTGCGATGCAACACCTTGGCCGTACCCCCTACACTCAGTCCTTCCAGAGGCAGTATGTGGGCATACGACAGTAACACTGCATAATCAGCCACAGAAAATGAAGTGACCCTATCATAGCGGATCTGGCCATCTTTATCTATCAGTTCCAGGGTGTTTGGAATGTTGTCCACTCCTTGGCGCAGAAGACTAATAGCGCCTGCACCTTTTTCTCCAATGCGCACACCCAGCCCGCCGTAATCAAACTTGACCACTCCCCCGAAATGTTCATTGTGCATGAGGGAGAGCTGCACGCGCTCCGTCATGGCTACCAGCCCTGCAGGATTCCAATACGCAGCGCTTACGTCCTGGCAGGAAGCCACGGCTGCGCCTCCAGTGCCCAAAGCCCGGGCGTGCGTGCCAATCTCCAGCCAGGCATTGGCATATTTGGCCTGGGTGTGGGCATTTCCCGGTCGAAGGATGAACAGGCCAGAGACTATTGAAAGCCCCACCCACCTGCCTTGCATATGGCAAAATTACGGGAAAGCCTCTCTCCGTGAGCCGGTATTTTTGCCATGCCGTGAGCCGGGGCCAGGCATACATTTTATTGTCCGTATTCTTTTTTTCACTTATGAACGTGTGTGTAAAGATGGTAGCCCATCTACCCGTGCACGAAGTCATCTTGGCCCGATCTCTGGTGTCGCTCGTGGCCTGTCTCATTCCCCTCTGGCGTCTGGGTATAAATCCCCTGGGTAAGGAGAGGAGATTCCTTCTTATGAGGGGTCTAGCGGGTTTTGGCTCCTTGAGCCTGTATTTTTTCACTTTGCAGCGCATTCCACTGGCTACGGCTGTTACGTTGCAGTACCTCGCTCCGCTTTTTACGGCTGTTCTTTCCTGGAAGCTGTTGGGCGAAAAAGTGTCCTATCCCCGTTGGGGCGCTTTTTTCGTATCCCTGACGGGGGTGGCCGTGGCCACCAATTTTGACCCCCGCACCTCCTGGACCTTTGCCTTGTTGGGGGTAGCCTCGGCCCTTCTGGCTGCCCTTGCCTATTACAGCATTTCAAAAGCTAAGGATTCCGAACATCCGCTTGTAATTGTATTATACTTTCCCCTAGTGGCCATCCCTGTGACAGGCCTTCTATGCCTTAGGCAATTCCGCTGGCCCTCCGGAGCGGACTGGCTCTGGTTGTTGCTTACAGGAATTTTCACACAAACAGCTCAAGTGTTTATGACCCGCGGATACATGGAGGAAAAGATCGGCAGAGCAGCAGGGCTCAAATATTCTGGAGTGCTGTTTGCCCTCCTTTGGGGATTCATTATTTTCCATGACACCTATCATCCGGGTCAAATAGCTGGAATTATCATTCTCATTTTGGGCACCTTAGGACATATCTTCTTTAAATAATTTTTCTAAAAAACTTGAAACCCCGAAAAGCTCGCCCGATTGCTAGGAATTTTTATCAATCAGATTATGAGGTAACGGATTATTGATCTCAGTAAAAAAGTCAAGTCTTTAGCCCTCGGAAGAATTATTTGAATGATGCTTTCGGTCGTTGGATATAAATCTATCCAAAAGTTAAAACGAATTCATTTTTGGTTTTATTATTTTTAAATTAATCATTAATGATAGATAAAATTAGCTAATTGCATCCGAAATGAATAGCTCATAAAATCAATTTTATAAGTTTTTTATCGCATCCATTAAAAAATTATTTATGTTTTATTTTCCCACATACCAAATATCAATTAAGGATATCAACTAAGGTAATAGGAAATTCCAGAGGGATTAAATTGAACACGAATGTCGGTTTTTACCCAATAAGGTAAAGAGCATTGTTTTAATAAAGCTTAATAATTTAGTCCAAATGCACAAATACTCTTTCCCTTTTGTCCTTTGAAGGAATAAATTTTGAAGAAGGTTCTAATCTAATTAGCGTTGAATTCATAGGAAAAAAAGATGAGGAATCATCGTTGGTATTGGAATTAGGACTCTCTCCTTATAAGTCTGCTTATAAGTCTGCTCAAATACAAAAATCCAGATGAATTTATGCCTCAGATCCATCCCGTTGTCAGAAACACCGCAGTCTGGGGAATATTCTATTCTTCTTTCAAATAAGCTCGATGCTATAATAATAATATAAAGTTTATTAGGGCTTCTCAGTGGGTTGATTATGGAAATTACTTTAAACTTTGGAAATAAATTTGTATCCTCAATTTCAAAATTCAATAAAAATCCGGAGGTGGTGGGTAATTGTCAATTAAAATAAACGTTTCTCATACCGGCTAAATAAAATTATGTAAAATAAATTTACTCAGTTTGAACAGAATAATTCACTGGGAAAAGATTAAACACTTAACCTTATTAAATTTAGGACTTCATCTTCTTGGACTGAAGTTATTGATAAAAATGTTTTCATTATCTATGCCAACTCATATCGGCGTCCTGGGAGGGCCCTAATGATGCCGCTTATTTCCAGATTTAGCAGTGTGGAAGCCAATTGTGCAGGCATTTGTTGGCAATGTAAACCAATTTCTTCCAGGTGGCTGGGACTATGATTTTTCAGGAATTCTACCACTTCCTGCTCTTCCGGGGTGAGATCAGGGAAGTGATTTCGGTTTGCCACGGCTTGTTGGGCAAATAATTCGTCCCAATGAAGTGCGCGAACAACATCCTCAGGATCCAGAAGTATTTGAGCAGAATGACTGCGCAGGAGCATATTGCAGCCTTCGGTGTGGGATTCCCAGGGACGTCCCGGAACGGCAAAAACCTCGCGGTGGTAGCTTTCAGCTATGCGTGCCGTGATCATGGCTCCGCCAGTAGCACTTGTTTCCACTACAATGACAGCATCAGCTAGTCCAGCAATGATACGGTTGCGGCGGGGGAAATTTGGCTTGTCTGGTTTTGTACCGGAGGGAAATTCAGTGAGCACTCCGCCTTGTTTCAGAATTTCCATAGCCAGGTTTCGGTTGGTTGCTGGATAAATACGGTCTAAGCCATGGCCAACCACAGCCACGGTGGTTAAGCCCAAATCCAGCGCAGCCCTGTGGGCAGCGGTGTCTATGCCTAAGGCCAATCCCGACACAATAACTGGTCTATAGGGTGCCAGGCCAGCCAGCAATTCAGCTGTGAACCTGCGGGCTTTCTCTGTGGCACTCCGTGTACCCACGACAGCGATAATGCGCTCTCCTTCCGGAGGGGTGCTGCCCTTGAAAAACAGGAGGTAGGGCGCATCGTTGCATTGCTTCAGACGGCGCGGATAATCTTCGTCAGACCATAAGTAGACCTGTATACCGTGACGCTCAAGAAAACGAAGTTCTTCGTCCACCCTTTTCAGCGAAGCATTCTCTGCCATTAAGTTCTGTCGGCTTTTGTACCGACTGTCGGCCATGAGGTGAAGCACGTGGATCAGAGTCTTATGTTTTAGTTTCCATTGCCTTAGACGAAAAGGCCCCACACCGGGGACTTGCAGAAGCCACAATACTGCGGCCAGCTCAGCCTTTCTGAGATCCTTCTGCGATTCACAATAGCGCAGGATATCCACTGCTTTTCTATATTAAAATTCCTTAACTTGGCAGCGGGCAAAATAAATTCACATGCAGAAACATTTACTCCTTTCTCTGATTTCTTTACCAGGTTTTGTACTAGGGGCGTGGGGGCAGAAAGGTATCCTTAAAGGCCGCATCACAGACGCCGAAACCAAAGAACCTGTACCCTTTGCAAACGTGGCCGTGAAGGGTACCGCGGCCGGCGCCTCTGCCAACATGGATGGTTTCTTTGAAATCAAGGTGGATCCAGGCAACTATACAGTTATTGCAACGGCTATCGGTTATCAGCCTTTCTCGCAATCGGTGAGCGTGAAAGCCGGAGAAACGGTGACTCTGGCAATCTCCCTTCAGAAAGCGGCTGTTCAGCTGGAAATGTTTGTGAAAACCGAGGGTAAATTTGAAAAAAAGATAGAAGACCTTACTGTTTCTTTGGAAGTAATAAAACCCAATATTATAGAAAATAAAAATGCAACCAGCGCAGAGCAGGCCCTTCAACAGACTCCGGGCCTGGTGATTGTGGACAGCGAGCCGCAGTTGCGCGGGGGAAGTGGTTACAGCTTCGGAGCCGGAAGCCGAGTAATGGTTTTGGTGGACGATTTGCCGCTACTCTCCGGTGATGCAGGACGTCCGAGCTGGGGTTTCATCCCCGTGGAGAATATTGAGCAAATCGAGGTGGTAAAAGGGGCTTCTTCGGTTCTTTACGGGTCAGCGGCCCTCAACGGCGTCATCAATATTCGCACAGCTTTCCCAAAAGATAAGCCCCTGACCAAGCTCACCCTTTTCGGAGGTATCTATGAATTGCCCAAACGTTACCGCTGGTATAGCGAATATGGAGCCTTCTTTCATAAGGACATGCCCTACCTGGGCGGACTTAACTTCCTTCATGCCCAAAAGCTCGGTAAGAATAAAAACATAGACCTTACGCTAGGAGGTAACTTCCTTTGGGAACAAGGGCCCCAAGGCGCTCCTCTGGTCTACGGGCCCAACAAAGCCATCATCGACACATTGCATGAATTTGGCGCTTATGAGCGCAGGGGTCGGATCAATTTTAACTTCCGTCATAGGATCTCTAAGGTGGAGGGTCTTGCCTGGGGAATCAATGGAAACATTCTCTACGGCCATTCCGTTACGGGACTGATTTGGGAAAATTATGATTCTTTACTATTCCGTTTTATGGATGGCTCGGCTACGCGGACTATTCAAACAGTAGCCTCCATAGATCCTTTCATAACCTACCAAGGGGCAAAAGGCACCTCCCACAGTCTGAGAACACGATATTTCTATGTGAATAATAACAACACCGATAACCGAGCCAACGCCAGCGGCATCCTCTACGGGGAATACCAGGCGCGGATTGCCTTCCCTAAATTAAAGGACCTTTATGTAATTCCCGGGTTAATGACTTCTTACACAACGGGGCGTGCGCAGCTCTATGCCGGCAAACCTCCTCTTCCACCAACCGGCTATAACCGAGTGCAAGAAGATCGTATACGGACAAATGCCATTAATTCAGCGGCCTACGTCCAATTGGAAGCCAAGCTTTGGAAACGGCTCACTCTAGTGGGCGGTGCCCGTCTGGAATATTTCCGAGTAGGAAAGTATGACCGTTACATAATTTCAGATACCACAGGGGTGAATGCGTCCTTCCGCTACGACACCTCTTTTGTGTCTGACGATATTCAACCGGTGTTTCGCTTCGGTGCCACTGTGAAGGCGGCTGAAGAATCGTACGTGAGGGTGTCCTTCGGGCAGGGCTTCCGTTTTCCCACCATTGCTGAACGCTTCATCGTGGCCACCATCGGCCCGGCCACTATATATCCTAACCCTGACATCATTTCCGAACGGAGCTGGAGCGCCGAATTGGGTTTCAAGCAGGGCTTTAAGTTTGGGCAGTTTCTGGGTTATCTGGATGTGGCCGGTTTTTATCAAAGGTTCAAAAATGCTGTGGAATTCATCGCCGCCCAGTGGGGGAGCCTGTCGGATCCTTTGTTCGGGTTTGGTTTCCGTTCAGTCAATATTGGTCCTACACGCGTGGCCGGCGTGGATGTCTCCTTGCTGGGCCAGGGAAAAATTTCTAAAAACATAGGCCTTAATTATTTAATTGGATACACTTTCATGGATCCTGTCTCCTTAGATCCCGATTACGTTTTCGGAACAGACAAACAGGGTACGCTGTTGTCAAATAAAACTACCAGCATCAACCTTGGACAAGACAACGACTCACGCTT
The DNA here is from genome assembly GCA_025055635.1 of Flavobacteriales bacterium. Taxonomy (GTDB): domain Bacteria; phylum Bacteroidota; class Bacteroidia; order CAIKAF01; family CAIKAF01; genus JANWWQ01. Next base: position 2,526 of record JANWWQ010000022.1, on the reverse strand, counting down.
TGGGAAGCTGCTCAAATACCGCTTCCAGCATCTGATGCGGGCCGATGTGGAAGTCACATGGAAAGGCCTGATGGCGGGAGTGAGCGCACGATATAATAGTTTTATGCGTAATATTGATAATGTGTTTCTGAATTTTGAACAATTGGGCGTTATCCGTGGCCTCACGGAATCGCGGAACGATAGCCGCAAGGGGTACACCGTTCTGGACGCCCGTCTGGGTTACACCCTGAAAAAGCGCCATCGCCTAGCATTAATCTGCAACAACTTTACTAATAACATTTATTTCCTCAGACCATTGAGCATTGAAAAGCCGCGCCAATGGTTATTGCAATATCAGATCACCATTTGAAAAGAGGATTTACTTAAATACCTTTCTTTGATGTGGGGAGTGGTTTTGTTCTACATGAGTTTGGTGCTTTGCGCCTCTTTAACCGGGGTTTTCTGGTTCATGCATGTGGCCTATTACCCTGCGTTTCGCTACATCGCTCCCGACCTGTGGGGCCAATTTTTCAAAAAACGTTTTCAAAACACCTCCATGGTGGTGTATCCCATGATGGCCTTTGAAACCCTCGCTGCTCTGGCCTTGTTTTTTATGATGTTGCGATACCGAGTGTCCGGGAGCTACACGGCCGCCACCTTCCTACTCTTTGGCATCTGGGCTTGGAATCTGTTGTTTCTGAACCGTCGCATGAAAAGCTTGGAACAGAACCCTTCGCCGACCAATTTTCGGGACTTGGAAAAGGCCAGCCTGGTGAGGGCTACTGGATACACTTTGCGTTTACTCCTGCTTGTGGGTGGGCTGATTGGCTCCTAAATGATTAGAAATAAAATAATTATTTAATTAAGATAAGGCTTAATCATCAGCCAGGCAGTATGTTGTTCCAATCATGTGGGCATTAAAATAAATATTGACTTTTTATCTATTAAAATTCTTTCTTTTTTCTAAGCATTCAAACTCCGAAATTTAAAAAAACCATCTAATTAAAATTAAGAAAAAGTTTTTGTTTTTAGGCATTGCCTTTTATTGTGATTATTTGATTATTTAAAATACTGTGTATAAGTGCCACCTGAAATAATGAATTTTTAGCTTTATTTACCCCTTTTTGCACTAACTAAGTGTAAATGTTTTCCAGGTTGGATTGGCTTAATTACCAATCCCCCTCTATTAAATCGACGTGGTGTTTTGTTTCCCGGGCCCTATCACATGCGTTCGGGGGGCACAATCCCCAGGAGCCGCAAGCCTAAGGCCAGAATTTGTCCCACGCGGTCTGCCAGTAACAAGCGCATCCGACGGACTTCAGGCTGCTTTTCGCGGAGGATGGGCACTTCCTGATAGTAAGAACTGAAGGCAGCTGCTGTGGCGTAGGTAAAATGTGCCAAATCCGCGGGATTATAGGTGCGGGCAGCCTCTTCCAGTGTGTAGTCCAGGCGCAGCAATTGTTTGATTAGGGCCCTTTCGGCCTCTTCAGGAAGGGCACAGCCGACCTTCTTCAATTCCTCCATGTCCTGTTGCCCGTCCCGCATCAGTTTGCGGATCCGGGCATGGGTGTATTGAATGAAGGGTCCGGTATCTCCTTGAAGTGCAATGGATTCTTCCGGGTTGAACACTATTTTTTTTCTGGGTTCCACACGCAGAATATGGTAGCGCAGAGCGGCTTGACCTACAGCTTCGTAAAGACTATCGGCTTCGTCTTCTGGAATGTCTAAACTCTTTACGGCCTCTTGGGCGGCTTTTCGGGCTGCTTCTTTCATCTCGTCAAGAAGGGGGTCCGCATCCACCACGGTCCCTTCGCGCGACTTCATGCGGCCCGAGGGCAATTCAACCATTCCATATGAGAGATGGTACAACTTTTCATGCCCTTGTACCTCCAGCCGACGCAGAATTTCAAAAAGGACCCGGAAGTGATGATCCTGCTCATTACCCACCACATACACGGACCTGTCAAAAGAAAAGTCTTTAGCCTTCTGAATAGCTAAGGCAATGTCCTGGGTGATATAGAGGGCAGTGCCATTGGAGCGCAGGATCACCTTATCACCCAATCCAGCAGAATCCAGGTTGACGTGAACTGATCCGTCGGCATACCGCTCAAATACTCCCCTCTGTAAGCCCTCTTCTACAATTTGACGGATCTGAGGAAATATTTCCGACTCATAGTAATATTTACGGAACGACACGCCCAGCCTGCGAAACGTGGCTTCAAATCCTTTGTACACCCAATTGTTCATCCTCTGCCACAAAGCCCGCACCTCAGGATCGCCGCTTTCCCATAATTCCAGCATTTTCAATACCTCCTGGGACGCTCTGGCTTTTTGCTCTGCCTCTTCGAGGTCCAACCCCTCCGCCACCAACCTGTCCACCTCTTCTTTCAGGATCTTGGCATGCATTACATAATAATCTCCGACAAAGTGGTCCCCTTTGACCCCTGCTTTTTCCGGAGTGAGGCCATTTCCAAACTCTTTCCACGCCCACATGCTTCGGCAGATATGAACGCCTCGGTCATTGAAAAGGCAAACGGGTATCACAGT
>JANWWQ010000021.1 GCA_025055635.1 Flavobacteriales bacterium | reverse complement strand
GGTCACACTCAAGGCGCTGGTGAGCCGCCGGGCCACCCCCCACGTGGCGCTGCTTTGTATGCGACAGTATTGAAGCACGGCTGCTCCGGGGCTAAACCATGAACCCAGGACCACATTCCCTTGTCCGTCCGTCCACGGCAGCTTCTCTCCTCCTCCTCCATCCACATAGCAGTACTGCAAAATATTTTCCTGCGAAACAGATTGAAAACCTATGCCCCGCCACATACCCTGCCCACCTGGTGCAGCCTTGAAGAAAATGTATTCACCCGGTTTGCCCTGGGCTTTCAAGTAGCCCGATTTGACGACAATGCCACTATTTGGTTCCATCTCAAAAGTGACCCCAGGGGCCACGGTACAGTGGGATGTTATGATTACCGGACCCTTCCATCCCTGCACCCGGTAAGGCACCTGCATCTTAGGAATGGTGCCAGGAAAGCTGAAATCACTTCCCTGATTAAAACCTATAGTTGTCAAGTAAATGTACGGTTGGTAGTTGGGTAGAGAATCGTTTTGGAGGCTGTTTTCCGGCTTTAAGAACACCGCCGCATTAAAAGGCAGACCAAGAGGGGCCCACGTATTAGCCCGGAAGGAATTCCCATAAAACTCTGTGAAATATCCTTTACGGCTGGCTATGTAAACCCCATATCCCGCATTGGAATCTACCTGACAGAAGCTGAGCCAAAGACGGTTATAGCGGTCAGGATCCCCATGGGTTGAGATACCTATAGCCGCCCGAACATTCGCCATCATTGGATCCGGCTTGCTGCCAGCATGTTTAATGATACAATGAGATAATTTATTCATCGGATTATCTGAGCCAAAAATCAAACCCAGCCAGGTCCCAGGATGGCGGTTACAACCCTCAAACACTATGGGTTCTTCGGCGGTGCCCACCGCATGAAAGCCGCCGGTTTCCGTGACCAGGATACCGGCATCTTCATGGCAAAAGACAAAACGCGTCCCCGGTTCCACGGTGGCAACCCCCTCCCAGATGATGATCTTCCCTTTTACCACGTAATCAATCCCATACCCTGGCTTGTTGGTGAACACGTAACCGGAAGGTACTACAAAGGAAGTCCCCTCAGCAATGGTATCGGGGGTAGCTTTGGGAACGGAAGGGGACGGACTTTCTGCGGCCTCTTTTCGACAGGCTGAGCCCCCCAAACCTACCATTAAAATACAAAAAAAGAGCGGCCTTAGCCCTCTCATTTCTTTGCAAAGATAATTGTTTGAAAATGGTAATTAAAAAGTTGTATGATTCAAAGGGGGCCTCATTATTCTGCAGGATTCAGGCCTTTTCTGACACACAGCCATTTCTCGGGTATCCCTCTATAATTTTGAACACCAAGGCAATTCTCCCAAGCTCCGCACTTTCCATTTTCTGTGGACTGTAATTGCGGCCTAGAAGCTCCGGCAAACCCAATGGGCCCAGCGCAGTCTGCCACCCGATTCAGGATACTGCGCCACCGATAATAGGCTTTCCGCAGAGTTGCCGCGGGCCAGGCCAGAATTGATCGGAGCGTGGGCCCGGGCGCTTCACTGTCAGCCGGAGAAGGTGACACCAGCCGCCGCTCGCGTCACAGGTGCTGAATATATCATACCCGTTGTGGTACACATCATTCACCAGGACGGCGCCTAAAATATTAGTCCCACCCAAATCTGGAATGGCCAAGTTATCCTGAACCGCAACTTCCGGAAGCGCAATCCGGACATTAGCGAAATAGTGCCTTTCTTTAAGCCACGGGCCGCTGATTGTAAAATCCATTTTATACTGGCCCATCGCGACCCCAGCGGAAACTACCACCCCGGTTATCACCGCATCCGCTCCTCGGCCTCACTCACCGGCGGCCATGAAGTCAAGGATCTGATACAATGGCCCCGCGATAAGTATTTGAACATTTACGTCTGCCGCGATGCAGCTGGTCTGGCTGGTCATGCCCTGATGCCTTTCCAGGCCGATACCCTTCCGCAGTGGGATGGCATTGTCATTCGCCATGACTATTATTGCAACATTGGAACCTCCAACGATTTCAAATCCGTGGTTCTCACCCATGAGGCCGGCCATTTTCTGAATTTATTTCACGTGTGGGGCGGCAACAAGGTACCAGGATTCTATTACCTGCCTGTGGGCCACCCCAACAACTGTAATTATGATGATGCCGTAGCGGATACGCCACCTACCATCGGATGGACCGCCTGTAATCTTTCGGCTAGCTCCTGCGACTCTTTACCTGATAATGTCCAGAATTTCATGGACTATGCCTACTGCGCCCGTATGTTCACCGAAGGCCAAAAACAAAGGATGCATGGGGCGCTCAACTCCCCAGTGGCCGGGAGGAACCAGCTCTGGACGGCATCCAACCTGCAGGCCGCCGGCCTGGATGGGCCAGCAACCCTGTGCGAAGCCCGCATCGGGGCCCCCCGTACGGTGGCGTGCGTGGGCGAAGCGCTGCACTTCTACGACGACAGCTACCACGGAGCCCTCAACTTCCTGTGGGATTTTGGCGACGGCACCACCTCCTCCGAAAGGCACCCAATCCACCCCTATACCCAAAGAGGCACCTACGACGTCACGCTTACCGTTACGGACGGCACCACTCCTCACCCACACAGCCGTGGCGCTCGTACGTGTTAATCCAACGCAGGGGCTTCCCCTGCCCTGGAGCCAGACCTTTGACCTTGGGCTGCACGACCTCCATGAACACAGCGAACCTGCTATCCCCAGCCAACTGGACGCCCAATCAGCCTGGAGCCCGCCCCATAGTCTTCTTTTGCAAGAATCTCAGGCTGGCAGCGGAGCCAGCGTGGTCCTCACCTCCCCTCCCCTAAATCTAAGCCTAAGCGCAAATCCGGCTATCGCATTTCGCTATGCCTACGCCCGACGCCACCTAGACAAATAGGATAAGCTAGTCTTGAAAATATCCCGCGATTGCGGGAAAACCTGGATCACGCGCTTCACAGCGAAAGGCGACAGCCTGGAAACCACCGACCAGCCTGCACAGTCACATTGGATACCCGATTCAACTCATGGGCGCCAGGTGGTGGTAGCCAATGTCCCCACAGCGTTCATTACCGATGGCTTCATGTTTCGCCTGGAATTTTACCCTGACGGAGGTCATCCCCTGCGCCTAGATAACCTCCTAGTGGATGAGCTCAGACAAATTTCCACTCAGGAAAAAGCTAAAATTAAATGCTTTGTATTTCCCAACCCTGTTTCGGACAGACTCTTTTTACAAGACTGCCCCACTTTGCGAGGAAAAGCCCTTCGCCTCACCAACCTCCTGGGCCAAAGCCACCTGATCAATCCTTCGGCAGATGGATCCTACCATTTCCGAGACCTGAAACCTGGAATTTTGGCAGTGCAGGGACTGGCGATGTCTGATTTTAGCTGTGTGATTGTAAAAAATTTTTCCGTAGAAAATTGATTGATAAACCTTACTTGAATTACATTTTAACACAGACATTTTACTAATAAAAAAATGCCCCAATACCCATGAAATAATTTATTTCATTATTCAAGCTAACAGAATTTTTATTCATAATAAAATCCTTTGTCTTTGTGCGTTTTTTTCACCTGGTAAGAATGAACTACCGCGTGAGAAATTCCCGTAAGTAAACTTTTGCCAAATGAAGGGAAAAAAAAGATACTATAATTTAAAGTTGAAAAGTGAAAAGTTGAAAATTTAAAAAGAAAAATTGTTATGATTTTAATCAATCAGACCAAATCTTAAACTGAAATAAAATATTTTTCCCATGATTATGTTTATCTAGTCAAGAATATCAGACTATTTATATTGACACCTTCTTTACAAGATCCTAATTGGAAATTGACTCCATTGCGTAATAGGAATTCCTGCCATAAATACATAAAAATAAAAAATATTCAAAAAATTATAATAAGGTCATATTTTATCGTCACCTTACAATTAAATGTTAATGAAAACGGGTACTATGGCGTGTGATCGTATACGATTTTCCAATTTTTACCTAACCTACGCCATACCAAAGTGAACAATCCGGAACGTGGAGCGGCCGCACCCTTCATGATGGTCCATCGGCCCGTCATGACAGCTGTGTGGTCGTACACATGTAGGTTCAGGACGTCAAAGGTGAGCTTCCCCATGGCGGCCGTATCGGGGAATGCGCGGCTGTATTGATCCAGGATGGCGTCCCATCCGCGCGTGATTCCGGCAGAACTCACAAACAGGGTAGAGTCGCAGCGGTGGTAAGCGTCCATGAAACCCACGAGGTTCCCGCGGTTCCAGGCCTGACGGCTGCGTTCCAATGCCTCCAGAATGGCTAGGCGAGCATTTTTGGAGCTCTGCGCAGGCACCGGAGACCAAGCGCTAATAGCGCACAAAACGATGGAGCAAATGACGGTTTTCATAATTAATATACAACATGTAAACTCCTGCGGGAAATTCCGCCACTGGGATGTAGGCCGTGTATCCTACAGCCATCTGACGGCCATCCACGGAAAAAATCCTCCATTGTACAGGGCCACAAAGATGATCCAGCCAGAACCCATCCGCCAAGGCTATCAGGCGAGGCCCTTCTTGTTCACTATGTTTAGCTACTATAATGGAATCAACGGCCAGCGGTGCGCTGAGATTCCGGCAACCGCCCGGCACTGCGGCGCCACCGCATTGGTATACGCCTTTGCCCCACTGTGTAAGTAAAAGACTATCACCGGCCCAGGGCAGAAGGGTATCGTTCCTGAACCAATAGATATGCGGCAGCGAGGTGGTGCAGATGAGCCAGTTTTCCACCCTTTGTAAGGAAGGATAATCCAACGGCCGGGGCAATGCTTCCAGAGTAATGATGGCCGAATCGGCACCAAAACTGTTGGCCACCCTCAGAAGGACCTGATATTGGCCGGGCGCTGAAAATGTAACCCATGTATTTGATAATGAGGGTAACAAAACCTGGATACCACTACTAAGCGGGGTCCACTCTACCAAATCAACAGGACCAGCAATAGAATGGGCCTTTAGCAAGGCTGTATCATCAGCACAAAATCGGCCGAAGGTAGAATCATCGGCAAAGCGCACACCTGCTTTCGGGGGAATAAACTGCCGGAAGCATTCCAAAGCGGCTTTGGCGTTAAGACGACCGCTTCCCAGCAAGCCCGCATAAGGCGCATTGGCCGGCAACTGATCAATCGGATCGGCGGCATCCTGGAGACATTGCTTCACCAGGGCGGGCGCTGCGGCCGGATAGAGGCTTTTCATGAGGGCTGCCGCGCCGGCCACTAGCGGCGCAGCCATACTGGTACCGCTGCGATAACTATACGTGAATTCTTGGGTTACCGCATTGTAGTCACAGGTATAAACAGCATGACCAGGGGCACAGATTGACACCCAGGAACCAAAATTGCTCAGGGAATAACGAATATCCTGGGCCGTGGTAGCAGCCACAGCAATGACCCCTGGGTAAGCAGCCGGATACATCGGAAGGGTATCATTATTGTTCCCTGCAGCGGCCACCACCACGCAACCCAGGCTGAGGGCATAGTCTACAATCGTTTGTTCGCCAAAGGAAGGAATGATACCGCCCCAAGAACAATTGATGACGTGGGCCCCGCGGTCTGCCGCATACCAGATGCCTGTGTAGCCAGCCAACGGAATATTTGAAGAATCGGAAATTTTAACGGGAAGCAAACGACAGGAAAATCCCGCCCCAGCAATACCTAACCCATTGTGGGTATGGGCTGAGGCCATTCCACTGACGGCGGTGGCATGTGTGAGCGCAGGTAGATCAGCTTCTACATGGCCGTTGTTATCTACAGCATTCCAACCCAGATCATCATCAATGTATCCGTTATTATCGTTGTCAATGCCATCAGAAGGAATTTCTGCTGGGTTGGCGTACCATTTCTGATGTAGGTCCGGATGGGCCAAATGAAAGCCATTGTCTATAATGGCTATTATCACTGAGCTGTCACCCCTAGTCATATCCCAGGCCTCAGGAAAGGCGCATAGATGTAAGTAATATTGATTGGGAGTGCCGGTAGGAGGGAGCAGGTCATTGGGGTTAAAGAAAAATTTCCGGGGCGGTATTTTTTCCCATCGTTCCACCCAAGGAACCTGGCTTAGGAGTTCGCGGAGCTGTTGTTCATAGGTTACTGGACACCTGAGAATAGCCAGGTTTGCCACAGGATGTGGCTTTCTTACAGGCCGGAAGGGAAATTTTATTTCAGCGCCGGGGATTGAAAACAATTCCTGGGGCCTAAACCAGTCTGAAGGAAATTGTTGAGCCCAGCTTTCTTCACATTTAACAAAGAAGTAAAGTGGCTCCCCATACTTTTGTGCGGTACACAGCGAAAACAATGGGATCAGTAGGCCCGTCCCAAAGAATAATCGGATGAAATTGGGCATCTACAACAATATTAACGGTTTTTTAGCCGGCGGGTTGCTCGTAAGCCTGTTCATATTTGGGCCGTCGGGCTGCCGGCAACCGGAGCTGGTGGCAGAAGCCCTTCCCCAGCCCCTCCTGCGCATTGAAAGAACAGCAGGATTGGACAGCTCGATGGAGCGTTACATCCTGCCATATCGGGAGCAATTGCAACAACGGCTGCAGGAGGTCGTGGCCGTGCTGGAAACAGAAGCCACGAAAGGCCGACCCGAGTCCACCCTGGGAAATTTGGTATGCGATGTTTTGTTGAGGGAAGCGGCCCCATTTGCTGATACCATTTCCATCAAAGCCCCTCTTGTGGTCCTAATGAACCACGGAGGTCTTCGGGCTCCTCTTCCAAGGGGTCCTGTGAACGTTGGGCACCTCTATGAGCTTATGCCCTTTGAAAACCGCCTTACAGCCGTATTGATATCCGCCGACAGCATCTCAGGCCTCATTCGCTACATAATCACCAAAAACGGAGAACCGGTAAGCGGGCTCCGCCTCGTATTAGGCAAAAACTTGGAGGAGTCCGGTTGTTGGATCCAGGACCGCCCTTGCAAACAATGGCCCGCGTTATGGATTATCACCTCAGATTATTTGGCTGACGGGGGGGATCGTATGGCCTTTCTTCGCAATCCTCTTCGACGATACGATTTGGGCCTAACGGTGCGTGAGGCCCTCATTCAGGGCTTGCGGAAGTGGGGCGCCGAAGGACCTTTGAAACCTTCCACAGACGGGCGTATTACAATTATAAGCACAGGACCATGAACAGAAGTACACGTCGGGAGTTTCTGCGGATGGCTGGATGGGGATCTTTGGGTTTGGCCCCGACCAAAAAACTATGGGCCTTAAGCTCACCACTATTTCCCAAGGAAGGGGCTCGCTGCCTCACTCTTCTATACACCAACGACCAGCACAGCCGCATAGATCCCTTTCCAGAGAACGCTCCCCGACACGCTGGCGAAGGGGGATTCGCCCGGCGCTATGCCCTTATTCAGCACATCCGCCGGTGTGTAGCAGGCCCTGTGGTCCTAGTGGATGCGGGTGACGTGTTTCAGGGAACACCTTATTTTAATTTCTATGGCGGCCGGCTGGAGTTTGAGCTCATGAGCATGATGGGCTACGACGCCTGTACCCTGGGCAATCACGACTTTGACAACGGATTACAGGGATTGATTCAAGCTCTGCCTTATGCCCGTTTCCCGTTTGTTTGCAGCAATTATGATTTCAGTGCGACGGAACTGAAAGGAAAAACTAAAAGGTTCCTCGTACTAAACAAAGGAGGGTTGCGCGTCGGAATTTACGGCTTGGGTATCAGCCCTGATAATCTTATTCCGGAACGCCTTTTCGGAAAGACGATCTTTTTAGATCCGCTCCACACCGCTTTAGAGATGGAAGAATTACTGCACCGAAGATACCGATGTCATCTGATCGTGTGCTTGTCCCACTTGGGCTATGCCTATGAAAAGGAGTCCCGAATTTCTGACAAGACGCTGGCGCCCCTGCTCCGATACACCCATGTAATTGTTGGGGGCCACACCCATACATTCCTGGAGCAACCAGATCTGATAACTGGCCGGGAAGGGCATCAGGTGGTCGTAACCCAGGCGGGTTGGGCGGGCCTCCGTTTAGGACGAATTGATTTTCAATTTAATGAAAAAAAGCATATATTAAGCGCACGTTTCCTTATGGAAAAAGTTTTTTAAAAAGCAAGAGAAAAAAATTTTTTTTGTCTACATTTTTAATACCACCTTTGTTGGCAGGAAAGCCGCGTCCAGCATGGCTTTCCTTAATTTAAAGAACAGGTTTAATTCATTAAATGAATTAATTCATTATTAAATAAATATAAACCATAAATGTATTTGCCTATGACGAAAACCCATACCGAGGTTTGGGAAAAAATCCTGAAATTTTTATCAGACAATCTTTCAGCTCAGACGTATCGGACATGGTTTGAACCCATCGTGCCGGTGAAATTGGAAAATGACGTGCTGACCATCCAGGTGCCCAGCCAGTTTTACTGCGAATGGATTGAGGAACATTACATCCCGCTGCTCAGTACGGCCCTCCGGAAGGAAATTGGGCCCAACGCCCGCTTGGAGTACAACATCGTCATGGACAAAAGAAAGGGTGGCCCACCCTTTACGCTCACCGTGCCTCCCACCGACAAGGCTGCGCTTCATAATCCGGATATGAAAGTGCCGGTGGGCATTGCCACAGGACCCAAAGGCACCACTGTATATGGCATTCCCGGCTTGGCTAAGGTAAAGGTGGAAAGCAACCTCAGTCCCAGTTACACTTTTGACAATTTCGTAGAAGGAGAATGCAACCGCTTGGCTCGCGCCGCTGGATACGCCATTTCCAAAAATCCCGGAGGCACCTCGTTTAATCCATTATTTATCTACGGACCTACGGGTATGGGTAAAACCCACTTGGCCAACGCCATAGGGGTGGAAATTAAAAAGAATCATCCTGACTTGACGGTGCTTTATGTAAGAGCTGAAAAGTTCATCAACCAGTTTGTAGAAGCCGTAAGAAAGGACTCCCTAAAGGATTTTCTCATTTTTTATCAGAACCTGGATGTACTCATTGTGGATGATGTTCATGAACTGGCCGGCAAGGAAAAAACCCAGGATGTCTTCTTCAATATTTTCAACCAACTCCACATGGAAGGCAAGCAAATTGTGCTCACTTCAGATACGGCTCCTTCCGACCTCAAAGGCATGGAAAACCGGCTGCTTTCCCGATTTAAGTGGGGCCTCTCCGCCGACCTTTCCATGCCCGATCTGGAAACGCGCATAGCCATATTGCGCAAAAAGCTCTATTATGATGGAATTGAACTTCCTGATGAAATTATAGAGCATATTGCCTATAGCATCACCAGCAGCATCCGAGAACTAGAAGGGGCCGTGATCACCCTGACCGCTCACTTAGTGCTGACCAAGAAAAATATTACCTTGGAATTGGCAAAAAATCTTATTGAAAGATTTGTTCAGAACACCGCACGTGAAATCAGCATTGAATATATACAGAAGATTGTGTGCGATTATTACGGCATCACGGTGGAACAGATGAAAAGTAAAACCCGACGTCGGGAAGTGGTGCAAACCCGCCAGATCATCATGTATTTTTCCAAGCTATACACAAAACATTCCCTGGCCAGCATTGGTCAACTGTGCGGCAACAAAGACCACGCCACCGTGCTGCATGCTTGCAAGACCGTTAGCAATCTGCGCGACACAGACAAAAATTTCCGAAGCCAACTGGAAGAATTAGAAAAGAAGATCAATATTCATCGGCTATAATCATTGCCCATTGATTTGGTCTTTTATGGAAAATTGAAATTTGTTTAAGAATATCCCCGTTGGCTGAGCCCTCCATCCTCTTTGTGTGTCTGGGAAACATCTGCCGCTCGCCTATGGCTGAGGGGATTTTCCGTGCTCTCTGTGAAGAGGCAGGCATGCAGGTTCACATTGATTCAGCAGGTACGGGGTCATGGCATGTGGGGGAACCCCCGGATCATAGGGCCATACAATGTTTGAAGGGCTATAATATTGATATTTCTCACCTAAGAGCCCGTCAGGTAAGAGAGATGGATTTCGATACCTTTAATTTGATTTTGGCCATGGATTACAATAATCTGAGAGATCTCCACAGGCTTATGCCTTCCTCCTCACAAGTCCGAGCGCGTGTGCATCTGTTTGGGGAGTACACTGGTTTGAATCCTGTAGAAGTACCTGACCCTTACTATGGGACGGCAGCTGATTTTGAAAAAGTTTATCACATGCTGCACCGAGGCATGCAAAATTTAATCATGAGGCTCCGCCATGGATGAGGGCGGAACGCTGTACCTGCTACCCAACACGATATGGCCTGGCACTCAGGCCCTTTTCATCACGGAAGTGCACAGGGAAGTTGTGCGCAATGCAAAAGCCATTTGTGCCGAGAATCCCGCACGGGCCGCAGCATTCCTTAAATCCGTGGCGCCAGACTGGAACCCGAGCCATTGTACCTGGTATGACCTGCGGGTGGAAGATGCCAGAGGATTCCAAGAGTTTCTTACAGAAGTGGAGCGGAAAGGCACCGGAATTTTGCTCTCCGATAGTGGACTTCCTTGTATAGCTGACCCAGGAGCTGCTGTGGTGAGAATGGCGCATCAGAGAAAAATTCACGTACATCCTTTACCAGGGCCCTCTTCCCTGATGCTGGCTCTGGCCGCCTCCGGATTGAATGGACAAAAATTTCGTTTTCATGGGTATCCTCCGCGAGAAATGCCTGCCTTGCAACAGCATATTAACCAACTGAACCAGTGGCTTCTGGAAAACCCAAAAGAAACCCATATTTACATTGAGGCACCCCAACGTAATGCAACCCTTTTTAAGGCCTTTGTGAATCATTTATCACCTTCCCTGATGCTGTGTATAGCCAGTGGTTTGATGGGGCCTGAAGAGTACGTCGCTACCCGCAGTACAGCGCAATGGAAAAAGGAAGGTCCTCCTCCTTTGGCCAAAAACCCTTGTGTATTTTTGGCAGGTTCATAATCTTTCACTGTCACTCCAATGTCAGAAACTCCCGTACAGCAGTCGCTCAGATTGCCCAATGATAGTGCCATCCTGGTGTTAGGCATCTTTTCCATTTTCTTCTGCTGCTTTTTCGGCATTCCAGGCTTAGCCTCAGGGATAGCTGCATTAGTGCTGGCCAACAAAGCAAGAAATGAATATAAGCTTACGCCTGCGGCTTATGATCCAGAAAGCTATAGCCAGGTTAATACCGGGCGTATTTGCGCCATTGTGGGGGTGGTATTGTCGTGCCTGGTGCTTATTTATTATGCTGCAAGTGTGTTCATGGCTTTATCGGATCCAAAGTTCTTCCAGTATCTTCAGCAACTTCAGAAATAGAAAGTATTTCCTTTAATAAAATTTAAATTTAAAGGCAAGATATCTTAATTGGGTGTATTACTTTTATTTTTAAATAAGTAAATTAATAATCATAAAACCAATTGAAAATTACAAGGATTTTATTGTAATAAACCTCATACCGTTAGATAAATAATTATTTATATCAATTAACTTATAAAATTCTTTCTCCTAATTCAAAAATAAGAGAATAATCAGGTGTTCGGGTAGCATCCCAGCCAAGAGTAGCGTGTTCAAGAAAAATAGGAACATCCACATTTTGGGTAAACAACTGCCCTGTGCCCAGCCCATGAACCATTGGATTTTGTTGAACGTACACCCATTGCGCAATGGAACCCAGTCCCACATTGCTTTCAAGAGCTGATGTGGCCCACCATCCGATATTCATTTGGGTGGCCAACTCGGCCCATTCTGTAGCCCCCTGAAAGCCTCCGCACAAGGTGGGTTTCAAGATGATGTAGGAGGGTTGAATGCGCTCCAGCAAAAAACCCTTGTCGGTTGTGGAATCCCAACCTATGAGTTCCTCATCCAAAGCAATAGGTATGGGCGAAGATTCACACAGGTCAGCCATTAAGTCGGGGGTACCAGGCCGAATGGGTTGTTCAATAGAATGTATTTGAAATGGAGCGAGGGCTTCAAGTTTTTCTTGAGCTTCTTCAAAAGTAAAAGCCCCATTAGCATCTAAACGCAGTTCCAGCTGGTTAGAAGGGTATTTTTTACGTATCTGGGCCAGAAGGTCTAATTCCTCTTCCCAATCCAGACTGCCTATTTTTAGCTTGACAACTTTGTATCCTAGGTTTACTTTATGTTCTACTTGGCCGAACATCAAAGGAGCCGAAGCCATCCACACAAGGCCATTAATAGGGATGCGGTCGGCGCCCAGAGTGAATTTGGATGGAAAGGGCGTTCCTCTGCTCCCGTTTTTCAGATCCAACAGGGCCGTTTCCAGGCCCATCCGCACAGAAGAGTAGCCCTGTAAGCCCTCGCGCAGGTAATCGTCCCATAAAGAGACGTTTTCGGAAAGCTCCTCCAAGATATTTTCCACCTGCTCGGGAGTCTCCGGACTGAGGCCCTCAAGCGGTGCACATTCTCCGATCCCCGTTGCCCCTTTGTCGTTTTTTACTAAAATGTAATAAAAAGTTTTTTGGCGTAAAATGTGCCGCGAGGTTACGGCGGGAACTTTAAATTCTAATGTTAATTTATATACTTCTAAGCGTAGATTTACGTCCAGCACGCTCCTTAGGTTAAGCTGGATATCGTTGATATTTTTCATTCCAACAATAAGGCTTTTACAACAGTATTTAAAATTATTAGGAGTACTACCAGACGCAGCACAATGTCATACCGTACGGGAGGGATAAGCCATATAAAGACTATGAGAGGAATGACGGAAAAGAAAGCTGTGAGCGTCAGAGGCCAGGCCCCCTCCACCACAAAACCCGCTGCGCCCAGAGCCAAGAGCACAGATAAGAGCCTTTGGGATTGAGCCAGGCCCAGCGCTACAGCAAGAGTACATTTCCCATGGGTGGCATCGTGGGAGATATCCCGGATGTTATTAGCCAAAAGCACGGAAGCCACCCAAAAGCCTATACCTACGGCATGCAGAAAATTGGCCAAGAGGACTTCTCTTCGCAGTAAAAAGTATGTGCCGCACACTGCCACCGGGCCAAAGAAAAGGAAGGCCACCACCTCACCTAAAGCCCTGTACCCAAAAGGCCTTCTACCAAGAGTATAAAAAACAGCGGCTCCAATGGCCAAAATTCCAAGCATGGTAAAAACTGCTACCAGCCCCGGAGCATCGTGGAAAGTGTACAGCAATAAAATTATTCCCGTGCCTAAGCAAGCCACCGATAAGGCTACTATACCTTTCTTAAGAGCTGAGGGGGTAAGAAGACCTTTCTGCAGGGCCCGGGGAGGCCCCACACGCCCTTCGCTATCTACGCCCTTCACAAAATCTCCGTAGTCATTGGCTAGGTTTGAAAGAGCCTGAAGCATAATTGCGACCACCACGACCCCCAAAAACACCGGATTGCGGATAACGTCTCTTCCTAAAGCATCCAGACCCCCAGTGGCCACTGCACATATAGAAAGCGGAAGCGTACGAAGCCTGAGGGCACGCAGCCAGCCCCGAAAGCACATTGCAAAGGTATCGTATTATTGGGCGATGGTGATGGTGCCGTTCACAACCCCCACCTTGCCGGTACAATCCCTATAGCGAATGGTATAAAAATACACTCCCGGCGAACGGTTTTTCGGCTTCCAATTCACCTTGGGATTAGAAGTAGAAAACACCTTATTTCCCCATCGGTTGTAAATAGTGCATTCAAATTGTTCTGCTCCTTCAAAGAAGTGCGCTGTATGCCAAAAGTCGTTCAGACCATCTTCGGCAAAGGGCGTAATGATGTTGTACAAATCGCCGGCATCGACGACTGTGCCCTTGTTTACCTGAGCAGTGGCCGTAAACGTACCGCAAGGATTCACCACAGTGACGGTGATTTTCCCGGAATCTGAAACGGTTACTGTGCGGGCTGTATCGCCTGTACTCCAAATGATCACACCTTCCACACTGTCAGGTACAGAAATTTGAACTGTCTGATCTCCACAGATAAAGAAGGGCCCGCCAAGGACGGGCTGAATAGGCTTCATCACATCTACGTAAATACTATCTCTGGCGAGGCAGCCATTATCAGTGGCCACGACCAGGGAATACCAGTTTTGATCGGAAACGGTGATGCTGGGATTGGTAGCTCCGGTATTCCACTGATAACCTGTGATAGAAGGATAACCAGGTGGCTGTATGGTGTCATTCTGAAGGACCACAGTACCGCCTTCACAAATAGCCGTAGTATCTGGTCCGAATATTCCGACTTGAACCAAGGGCACGGGCAGCACGGTGAGCACAAAGCTCGTGTCGCCACAAAAGCCGGGCTTTTCAAAGATTACCTGGACGTTGAAAGTGATATTGCCACCTGTGGTATTGGGTATGTTCACAACAGGATTAGGTTCATTCGGGTTGGGGAAAAGAGAGGTAGGCAACCAGGTGTAGGAAACGGAAGGATCAAAATTTGGATTTAAGGGATAACTGACGTAGGGACACAGCGTCTGGTCAGAGAAGGGGAATGAAAGATTTTGCGGCTCATGCACTTCCACAGTATCCGATAACTGGCAGCCCACTGAGTCAGTTACCACCACCACGTAGGTGCCTGCCTGAAGGTTGCTAAGATCCTCTGAGACAGAACCGTTGGACCATTGGAAAGTGAAAGGAGGGATCTGCCCCGTTACAGTTAAATCAATAGCACCGTCATTTGCCTGGAAGCAAGATACAGAGTCCACATCAAATAATAGGTTGAACTGAGGTGGACCAATATTAATTGTGATGTTGTCAGTCGCGGGGGGAAACAGCGCACACCCGTCCTGTACGGTGACCGTGTATGTGCCTGCTGTAGTTTGGTCCACCATGATGGGGAAAGGATTGCCATTGCTGCTCCCTCCAGGCCCGCTCCAGGAAACGGTGTACGGAGGCACTCCGCCACTAATGTTGGCGAACAATGGAAAGGTAACCCCCGGGCACACGGAAACGTCTGAACCGGCGTTAACAGAAATGGGTGTGACATTGTGGATGTAGAAAAAAACTTCTGAAATCACCGTATCACCGCAAGGGGTAATGTTATAAAGTTGAAAAATGACCGATTCGTTACCTTCTCCATAATTGGTGTCACCCACCGGCGTGAGGGTCATTTGTACGGTATCCACGTTTGGAGGAAAAATGATCTGGTTAGGCATGGGGCCGCCGTTCACAGTGTAATCCACCCCGTTGGTGGCTGTGCCCCCGATAACAACATGGGCCGTATCCCCAGATGTCATACCTCCAAATTTGATGAATGTGAGTGTAACGTCTGAGCAACCCTCATAAAGAATAGAATCTCCGGCAGCGTTGGAATAATTATAAGTAGCTGTTACGTTCACATTGCCTGAACCGAAGCTATTGGCTTCCAGGAATACCATGGAATCAAAGGCGCCATCGCCCACATCAGCCACAGCCAATTTGATTAAGTAAGTATCACACGGGACGACGGCAGCCCTGGCCGTGAGCACCACCGTCATGCCATCAAAGGCAAAATTCTGGGCGTTGCAATTATCCACGTAATATGCGCAGTTGGTGCAAGGTCCAAATGAGCAGCCTGGCCAATCGCCATTATTGACATTGTTAATGCTCACAGGGATGTTAGTCCCTGGTATTAGAGCGATATTGGTGTTGTTGTACATACCCCCTGCAGGGTTAGGCCCTGTGAGTAAAAAGGCAAATACATCGTTAAATTGAGAATTCACCCACTCATTATATTCTTCCGAAGAGAAGACATACCGGAACTTAATGCTATCCCCTGCCGGAATAAAATAAAACTGCAGCACGGCAGCATCAAATGTATTATTACCCACAATGGCCTGTAAATCGGCATCTCCTGGAGAATTCAACTGCTCGCTAAAGAAATTCCCTGTGGCCGAACCCGATAGGGAAACTCCTGTTTGATTAATATTGCCCGTACACAGGTACACCCCAGAATTCATACCGATAGCGGGGCCTCCATTAGTGAAGGTACCAATGGAGATAGGGGCTGACCCTAAACTGGTTACTCCGAAGGCATTTACTCCGGAACCCAATAGCACATTAAACACCGCATTGGAGGGAGTAGTTGGGGTTGCTGTAATCTGGGCCAGCGATGAATTGACCTTAAGGAGCCAGCAGCAGAAAGCGCCAAAAGATCCCCATATCAAAAGCTTTTTTTTCATAGAGGATGCAAAATTATCCTGGTTTCCTAATGCAAAAGATGAAAGTTTAGGCCCCAAAGTTGCCTTTTTTACCTGTTTTATTACCTAATTATTAACTAGTTTGGGGATAGAGAGGCTTTTCTTAGCCTGCCTAGCTTTGCCAACCATGAAGAAACCGTTGGTGGTATTAATCATTTTTTTGCCCTTGCCTTTGTTTTTTTCCTTGATTCTTAATTCTTCATCAAATCACAAAAACCCACTCCTTAATGCCCACACTCAGGACTCTTTAATTTACCCGGGGGAGCGTCATTTCCGAAACCTTCGCCAGCTCACCTTCGGAGGGGATAACGCCGAAGCCTATTGGAGCTTCAGTGGGAAAAAATTGGTTTTTCAAGCCACCAACCCCGATTGGGGGATTTTGTGCGACCAAATATTTATCATGGACGTAGAGGGTGGACAAAAGCCCATTCGGATCAGCGGAGGCCGAGGGCGCACCACGTGTGCTTACTTTTTGCCTGGAGATAGTCTGGTGCTTTTTGCCTCTACACATGGCTATCATGAACAATGTCCCCCGGTCCCAGAGCGCAAACCAGGAGCGCCATATCTGTGGCCGGTTTATCCTGAATATGATATATACGTGGCCGACTTAAAAGGCCGGATCCGATATCAGCTAACCAATCGGTATGGGTACGACGCGGAAGCCACCGTCTCGCCTCGCGGCGACCGGATCGTGTTCACCAGTGACCGCAGCGGGGACCTGGAGTTGTGGACCTGCCGCTTGGATGGTAGTGATTTAAAACAGATTACACATGAGTTAGGGTATGACGGGGGAGCCTTTTTCTCTCCTGACGGGCAATATATCGTTTTTCGGGCCAGTCGGCCCCAGACGGAAGAAGAGAAAACGCAATACCTTCAATACCTTAAGCAGGGATTGGTGGCTCCGACCCAGATGGAAATCTTTGTGTGCCGGGCTGATGGATCAGAAATGCGGCAAGTGACCCGGTTAGGTAAGGCCAATTGGGCTCCGTTTTTTCACCCTGATGGTCGGCGGATAATATTTTCTTCTAACCACCATGCGGGTCAGCGAGGTTTCAAGTTTAACCTTTTTATGATAAACATTGACGGCACGGGCTTGGAACAAATATCTTTTGATCCGGTTTTTGATTCTTTTCCCATGTTTTCTCCGGATGGGAAACACATCAGTTTTTCCAGCAACCGAAATAACAAGGGTACCCATGAGACCAATATTTTTGTAGGAGAGTGGGTGGATTAAAGGAGTTTTCCCTTCCTCGCGCCCCCTTGCAATTTGAACTTCGGGGGGCAGAGATACACGTGTTTGATATCCTACGTCGCCGGTGGCTTCCGGCTACTCCGGAAGAGATCGTCAGGCAAAGTCTAGTTCACTTTATGATTCACCATTGTGGGTACCCGCAGGGCCTTATATCTTGTGAGTGGCCTATTAAGCAGGGTTTAAAAAAGTTCCGGGCAGATGTGGTGGTGCTTTCGCGCAAGGGTAAGCCCTGGCTTGTGGTGGAGTGTAAGGCCCCTCAAGTGCCTTTGGATCAAAAAACCCTCCATCAGGTGGCCGCATATGTGGCCGGGATGGCCCCTGAGGCTGTGGCCTTGTGCAATGGGTTGACCTGCTTATATTTTCAAAGAGCTTTTCCACGGGAGGGGTGGCAGACTGGCCTCCCCCCCTACCCTTCGGACACACATTCCCCTGGTCCTGCCGAATGAATGCAACCGTTTCAGCCGAAGAAATTTGCCGGTGGGCCTTGGAGCTCCCACAGGTTACCAAGGACCTGAAGTGGAATAGCAAACTGTGTTTTCTTTTGGAGGGCCGCATCTTTCTCACCGTGGACCTGGACGCCGTACCTCCCCGAGTGGTCTTCAAGTCAGAGCCTGAAGAGTGCGCGCAACTGCTGGAGCTGCCCTCGGTGAAACAAGCCCCGTACCTGGGCAGGTACCATTGGCTGCAGGGGGAAAGCCCTCACGTGTGGGACGAAAGTACCTGGCGGAAAATGACCCGCCAATCGTACCGGCGGGTGGTAGCGGGGTTTCCCCCGTAAGCGGGAAAGTTTACTCAATCAGCTTCATGAGCTAGATGGAGCGTAAAACAGAGCCCGGAGCTAAGTAATTTACTTGCCTATACAAAAGCGGCTAAAGATGGCACCGAGCACCTCATCAGGTGTAATGGCACCCGTGATGCTGCCAAGATAAGTAGCTACTTCACGCAGTTCAAATGCAAGCATCTCAGAGCCCTGGCCTGAGTTCAGAATATCAAGAGCTCTTGCCACGCCTTCCAAGCAACGACTGAGGGCTTGGTAATGCCGGAGATTGGAAAGGGTCTCCGCTGGATTAACGGAGCCCTGTTGTACGGCCTGGAGCAAAGCCTGGCGTACTATTTCCACTCCTTGACCGGTTCGCGCTGAGATGGGGATAACATCAGGTGTGAGGGTGGGGTCGGGCGGTGCCAAATCCTGTTTGTTCCAAACGGTAATGAGGGTGGCCTGGGATTGTTGAATCACTGGCCGTATCTGGTTTTCTAGCTCCTTGCTGAGGCGGGCATCTGGCGCATGCACCCAAATCACTATACGGGCTTTGCTGAGTGCGGAAAAGGCCCTTTCAATGCCCATGATTTCCACAGGGTCTTGGGTGTCACGCAAACCGGCTGTATCCACCAGACGGAAGCTTACGCCCCCCACGATGAGGTAGTCTTCCACGGTGTCGCGCGTGGTGCCGGCGATAGGGCTGACCAATGCCCGCTCATCTTGCACCAGGGCATTGAGGAGTGTGCTTTTACCAGCGTTTGGGGCGCCTATGATAGCTACAGGAACCCCCTGACGCAGGGCTTGCCCCGTAGCAAAAGAGGCAGTCAGACGCGTAGCCACATTTTGGATCTCTTCCAGCAGTCCCCGCAGGCGGTCGCGGCTGGCAAACTCAACATCTTCAGTGGAAAAGTCCAATTCAAGCTCCACCAAAGCCATCACCTCCAGCAGCTCGGTGCGAAGTCTCTCCAACCGCTCGGCATAGCCGCCTCGCATCTGGCTCATTGCTAATCTTTGCTGAGCTTGGGTTTCGGCCTCAATCAGATCAATGACTGCTTCAGCCTGCGTGAGGCTCATTTTGCGGTTAAGGAAGGCCCGCAGGGTGAATTCGCCCGGTCGGGCCAATCTCCCCCCCAGATTGGAAAGAATCTGGCCGAGGCGACGTACAATATAAATGGAGCCGTGGCACTGGAACTCAACGACATCCTCGCCCGTGTAGGAGTGAGGGGCACGGAATAGCAACAGCACGGCCTGGTCTAGCACCTCTTCCCCGTCCATCAAATGGCCCACCAAGACCTGGGGAAAGCTACCATGTTCAGAAATATGTTTTTTCTTCAATGGCCTGAATATTTGGCGTGCGTAGGCGAAAGCCTTCGGACCGCTGACCCGAATGATGGCCACAGCGGAGCGGCCTTCAGGGGTGGCTGGTGCGTAAATGGTATCGTCCTGCAAGGTGGCTCAAAGGTACCGAGGGAAAGGGCAATCCAGGGGCGGGAAGGGTAAACTCCCGAAGGCGGGCGGGGCAGTACAACGGCGACGGGGTGGATGTGCGTAAGGGATACCGAGGGCGGCTCCTCTGGCTCCTGAACGAAGCGGAGGCCGGCCCACCGGCCGCCGGCCCGCAGGGGGCACGCCCATTAAACTCCAAAATCAAAGTTCAGCAAAGGGTCTCAAACCGCCCACCGTCCAACACCTAAGAATGCGAATTAGAAGGGGTTCGTAGTGAGAAATAAATTCGGTGGGGCAAGTGAATTCCACACGGTAACCCGGGGTCCCGGCCAATCCTCGTAATGGTACGAGCCAGATATGGCGGGACATGGGGATGAAGGATTTGCCTAAGGATTCGTTGAACAAAAGGCTGACCTTTCCAAAGGTGAATTTCCCGACTTTTTCTGTGGTAGCCTTTATTTTGCTTTGAGCATACCGCGGTTCGGCGCGCAGCTTTTCTTTTTCCGCTTCGGCCAATTTGCCGGCAGGCAGTGTGTCTTGCGATGCCAAGGGGGCGAAGAGCAGATGGGCACGGTCATCGGTGAGGAGCAGGGCACCGGCCGAAGGGCCTGGTCGCTGGTCCCAGATCTCGGGCATGCAAAGGCTGAACGGAAGCTCGCCCGCCGCCAACTCGATGAAAGGAAACTCCGTGTAGCGCAGTGTTTCTACCATCTTTTCCTGAATCATGGCATAGGAATGGGCTCGCAGTTCCCCCATTTCAAAGTAGAAGAGCACGGCGTTGTAACGCGCGTTCAGGTACATGGGCACCATGAAAGCGGTGGAGAGGTACCACTTATCCCGAGCCATGAAGGCCACCACGCATTTGAAGACCTTTTTGCCTCCGAGGGTGGATTCGTTTAATTCACGGACCTGCAGATTTTTGATCTGGGGATCGTCATAAAGCCTGAAAAGAAAAGCCTTAAGACTATCGGCATTGTACAAAGGACCGATGCGGGTGATTTTGATGTAAAACTCACTCTGCCCGTCGCTGGCAATCCAGGTATACTTTTTTACTTCCTTAGGCGGAAAGCTCTGCTCATACTTGAATTCCAATGGGAGTTGGGGGACTTTGTAAGGAAGATACACATCCTGAGCGGCGAGCCTGGAATAGGTCAGAAGGAAAATAATCGGAATCAGGGAATGCCTCATGGTTGTGGCAGGGGATCCAGAATAAGCATTTTGATTTTGTTGCCCTTGGGATTGTAGATGGTTCGGGGAATGTGGGTGATGGCCATCAGAATACCATAGGTAGCAAGGAGTGTGCCACCGGCTGCGAGCGACCAAGGGGTGACCAAGGGCCTTTCGCCCGAGATAAGGCCGTTGGCAAGGGATACCACAGGCAATGCAGCCCCAGAATACAGAGTGATCTTTTTCCAGAAACGGAGCTTTTTGCGGTCAGGGATGATGCGTAAGGCCAATATTTCCGATGGACCACAGAGAAGCCGGGCGTCAAAAATGGCAAATGAATCCTGAACGGAGGTGAGCCTGCGCCATGTGAATCGCTTTTCGTTGGTAAGCCGCAGCCACAATGAATCCCCCGGTTTGAAATAGAACCTTTTCCCGTAAGCGTCCGCAGCTAGGTAGCGTTGGGCCATAATTACCGGAAAAGGAATAAGACCCACCATAAGGAACAGGCCTCTAGGGATCCACCCAGATGGCCGTGCGCACACCGGAAAACTTTTTATGAAGGGGGGGATCATGAAGGCTAAGAAATAATGCTTGTTTTACGGATTGAAGGAGGCGTTGATTAGGGAGTATTTTCAAAATGAGATCATAAAGGTACAAAGCCCGGATGCGCGCCACCGGAGGTGGGGCTGGACCCACCAACACCGGTGGATGAGGTAGCTGCATGAGACGTTCGGATAAATATTGTGCAGCAAATAGGGCCTTTTGCTCGTCCTTGCAGGCACAGCGCACTTTTATGAGGCGCACAAAGGGTGGATAGCGGAACTGCCCTCGTTCCTCCAATTCGGTGGCCAGAAAACGGGGCGTATCGGAAGAAAGGATGGCCTGAATGACAGGATGATGGGGCTTGTAAGTTTGAATGACCACCACACCAGGCGTCAGCCGTCGGCCGGAGCGGCCGGCCGCTTGCACCAGCAGTTGGTAGGTGCGTTCAGCGGCACGGAAATCAGGATAGTGCAGCAGCGTATCGGCGCTGAGGATAGCCACCAGCCCTACCTGCGCAAAATCCAACCCCTTGGTTACCATTTGAGTGCCGATGAGGATACGGGTGTCACCATTTTCAAAACGCTCCAGGATACGGCGATACGCCGATATGGTGCGTGCCACATCCGTATCCAGGCGGTCGTAAGGAACACCCGGGAAAATCCGTTGCACTGTATCTTCTACTTTTTCTGTGCCAAATCCCAGAAGCAGGAGGTCCGGATAGGTACAGGCCGGGCATTTGGAAGGTAGACTGATTGAATATCCACAATAACGACAGCGCAACATTTTATTTTTTTGGTAAACCGTTAATGAAATGTCGCAGTGTCGGCATTGGGGTACGAAACCGCAGAACGGACATTGGAGCACCGGTGCGTAGCCTTTGCGATTTTGAAACAGGATGATTTGTCGGCCGTCCGAAAGACATTTTTCCATTTCCGTTATTAAAGGCTTGGACAAAATGCCTGCGAGGCGGTGGGCTTTTTTTTCGGCCGAAAGATCCACAACCAGGAAACGAGGAACGGAAGCACCTCCGTAGCGTTCGGTTAGACGAACGAGGGAGTATTTCCCTTTTTGGGAATTATGGTAAGACTCCAATGACGGAGTGGCACTCCCAAGAACGATGAAGGCCCGCAGCTTTTGGGCCAGCGTCACAGCGCAATCCCGGGCCTGATAACGCGGGGGTGGTTCCTCCTGATGAAAAGAAGCATCATGCTCTTCGTCCACCACGATAAGGCGAAGTTTGGCAAAAGGTAATAGGAGAGCCGACCGCGCACCTATTACTAAGCGGAAACGTTGATTGCGCAAAACACTCAACCAAACTTCAGTACGGTTATTTTCCCCGAAACGGGAGTGATATACCGCCACAGAATCGCCCAAATAGGCCCTAAAGCGCTCAATCAACTGAGTGGTAATGGCAATCTCGGGCACCAACAGAAGGACCTGCGCATCGCTTTGCTTACCAAGGACCTCCATGATGAGATGAGCGTATATTTCTGTTTTCCCGGATGCAGTCTCACCAAAAAGAAGAGCGGGCTTACCATCCTGAAAACTTTTATGGATGGATTCCAAAGCTGCCTGCTGGGCCGAGGTGAGGGCAGGAGGCATGCTGGTACCCCCACCTGTGGGGCTGATATAGGTGGATGGTTGGTCCGATCTGCAAAGAATTCCTTTTTTGATGAGGGCTGCTATTGCAGGCTGTAACGAAGGATCTTCAGAAAGAATCCTTTTTAACGGCACGCCATCCGCGGGATTGGAATCAAATCCTGCCAGTTTGAGGTATAAAAGCAGCGCCTTTTCTTGATTTGGGGCTCGCCGGAGTTTCTCAAAAGCGGTGCTTAGAGCCTTTTCATCCTGGTAATCGGCTGAGAGGCGCAGGAACTTCTCACGTCTTGGTTGCCAAAGACGATCCAATTCTTTTTCTGGAATGATAAAGCCTTTACTTACTAGTGACTTTGTAGCTTTCAGGGCTTGTTGGTCGCCAAACAAGCGGTTGAGGGCTTCTTGATTAACCTCCCCTCGGGCCTGAATAAGTTCCAAAATCTCGTATTCGGTTGCTGAAAGATTGTAAAGATGGGCAGGGAGTTCAGGGTGGGGCTTGAACACTGTATGACTCTGGGGTAAGAGCCCAGAAGGAACAGCCGCTTGCAACACCTCGCCCAAAGTACACATGTAGTAGTCGGCCATCCACTGCCAGAAGTCCCATTGCCAAGGCTGGAGGAGGGGTTCCGAGTCTAAAACTTCCTCAACAGATTTGACTGGATAATCCGGAGGATCGGAACGAGTAGCCACCACTACACCTGCCAATAACTGTCCGCGCCGAAAGGGTACAGCCACTCGGACCCCTACCTGGAGGAGATGAGCCCAATGAACCGGACACCCATAGGTGAGCGGTCTGGACAGAGCCAAAGGCAGCAGCACATCTACATATAGGGGGTAAGGGGTATCTACTGAGGCACTGACCATGCTAAAAGTATCCGAAAAATCCTTCTCAAGGCTTTAAAAGGCCATCCTCACAAGGCGATGCCTTTGAGGCGTCGGTAAAGGTGTACGGAGGCCTGGTCCGTGAGGCCCGCAATCCAATCGGTGAGCACATGAAGGCGGGCTTTGAGGTGGGGGGCCTGGACCAAGTAGTGCCGCACGGCGGGTGGTAACACCAGCCAGAGGTTCTCATCCTGACGCCGCTGTTGCCCTTGAAAGCGCTTTTCAACAGCCAGCACAAAGGCTTTGATAAGGCCTGAAAGTACTTCAAAGCCCACTGCTTGTACTTCAGCTACTTCCGGGGCATTGTAAATGCGCTCCCGTGAAAATTGGCTGATTCTTTCAATATGTTCGAAGTATCTGCATATTGAAAGGAGACTTTGCTTTTGGCTGCCATCCAAAATAGCAGGCAGGCAGATGTCGTATACTTCCAGTACAGCTTCTGCCAGGCTGTTAATGGCCAAGGCCCGCAAAAGCCCTAAGCTTTCGTTCACATCAGGCTCGGCCCGGAGCCTTTCTTCCTTAAGTCGGCCCCCGCAGAGAGGTCGGAGCAGCTCCAGATACTCCTCAAAGGAAAGTCGGCCCATCCGCGTGGCATCTTCCAAATCAATAATGAGGTAACAAATATCGTCGGCAGCTTCTACCAGCCAGGTTAAAGGATGGCGACGCCCCTCTCCGTCTTTCAGGAGTCCGCAAAGTCGGAGCGCTTCTTCGGCTATATCTTTTTCCGTTTGGAAGAAACCGAACTTTTTCGTGGATATTCCGGAAGAGGATAAGGGAGTTAGATGAACTGGACAAGGATATTTCATAAATGTGGCCAATAAGGCAGCGGTCAGACGGAGGGAGCGATCGGCCAAGATGCGAAACCCTTGGGCATTGCCTTCAAACCTTCGGAGGTCCTCCTGGTCTGCCTCACTAAGGCCATGGAGAAGGGGGTGTTCCAGAAGCTCTTCGAAGGCTGCTCCAATGGCTTCTTCGCCAGCATGGCCAAATGGAGGGTTCCCGATATCATGGGCTAAACAAGCCGCCGAAACGAGCGTACCAACGTCCTGAGCATTGATATGAGAAGGAAAATCGCGGGGAAAACGCTGTTGCAGAATCAATCCTGCCCGTCGGCCTAAAGTCCGGCCCACTACGGATGTCTCCAAACTATGGGTAAGCCGATTATGAACAAAATCGTGACGGGCCAGAGGCACCACTTGGGTTTTATCCTGCAGGCGTCGAAAAGGATGGGAAAAAAGAATGCGATCGTAGTCTTTATCAAATTCCGTTCGCACGGGGTCTGGCAGGCTTTCTGAGGACCCAGCAGCCGGACGGAGAGTGCAAAAAAAGTTTTCCATCTACTTCGACAAAGTTGGCAAAGGCCTTTTTATCCCTTTACATCATGAAAGTTCTCCTCCGTAAAAAAGTATTATGCTTTAAACCTATTAAAGACTTTCCAAACTTAGCAAACTCAGAAATGCCCTGCCATTCTATAGTAAAGAGCACGCAGACTGCGCTGGATACGTTCGGCCAGGATTACCATGGCTGGCACCACTACCAGGGTGAGAAAAGTGGCGAAAGTGAGACCAAAAATGACAGTCCAAGACATGGGACCCCAAAAGGCCACGCTATCTCCTCCCAAAAAAATGTTTGCATCCCAGCGGGACAGAAATCCGATAAAATCAATGTTTAAACCAATGGCCAAGGGAATGAGGCCAAGCACCGTGGTAATAGCTGTTAGCAAGACGGGACGCAGGCGGGTGCTTCCGGCTTCAGTCATAAGATTCTTAATGACGGGGAAAGGCAAGGGCTCTCCGTGGGGAATTCCATGACTCTCCCGATAACGGGCTCTCAGTAAATTGTTGTAATCAATCAAAACAATTGCATTATTGACCACTACACCAGCCAGTGAAATAATACCAATGCCACACATCAAAATCACGAAATCCATCTTAAACAGTCCAAATCCCAGAAACACACCAATGGTGCTAAAGACCACCGAAAACATGATGATGAATGGGGTGAGGATGGAATTAAACTGGCTGACAATAATCAAAAAGATGAGGAATACCGCAATCAACATGGCCTGGGACAGAAATCCCACGCTTTCGTTTTGTTCCTGCTGTTCACCCGTAAATTTATAGCTATACCCTTCCGGCATCGGAAACCCAGCCAAGAGGCACGAATAGTGTCCGATGATTTCATTGGCATTATAGCCAGGAATAACGTTGGAAAAGATAGAGACCACCCTATCCATGTTTTTACGCTTTATGGAACCAAAAGAAGAGGAATATTTCACAGTAGCTATGGCCGAAAGGGGCACCTGCGCAATTTGTCCTGTCACCATGTTGCGGAAAGTAATGCGCATGTTCAACAGGTGATCCAGGTTGTAGCGGTACTGGGGCTGAAGGCGGAGTTGAATTTTATAATCGTCCTCACCGGTTTTGAATTTACTAATTTCCTTTCCGAAAAGCGCAGTTCGCAGATTTGTGGCCACGTCGTACACGGAGACGCCATAGCGTCGGGCCGCTTCATAATCCAATTCTAGGAGCAATTCGGGCTTGCCTACTTCCAGATCGGTTTTCAGTTTGTCCACGCCAGGCACAGCAGCAGCCTCCAAAAAGTTTACCATTCGTTCCGTTAAGGCTACTAATGTGTCGTAATTATCCCCGCTTATTTCAATGTTAATGGGTTTGCCCACGGGGGGGCCATCCGTATTTTTCTCTACCGTGATGCGAGCCATAGGGATACCTTGAACGGTGTCACGGATCCACTTTTGCAGCACAGAGGTGGGGGTTGAAGAGAGGCGAATTCTTTCTTCGTAAGGTAAAAATGACACCGTGATACGCGCTTTGTGGGGTGATTTCCCCAAACTAGGTCCCTCCGAAGGGTCGCTCGTGCCCTCCCCCACCTGGGCCAGAATGGCTTCCACAACAGCCTTTTCTGGAGCCAGCCGAGCCTGTATGCGTTTTTCCAAAATACGCGTGATGGAGTCCGTAGTCAGAATATCCGTACCCAAAGGCATTTCAACAAATACATTCACGTATCTCGGTTGGGTCTCCGGGAAAAACAATACCTTAGGATTAGAACCGAAGTAAAAGGCCATGGCCCCCACCAGAAGGAATAAAGTGCCTCCAAAGAGTAACAACGGACGCCACCGGCTTAAGGTCCACTGGAGGAACTTTCTGTAGGCTTTCTCAACGGCTGGCATTATATGTTGCTGAAAAAACTCCGAAGCAGGCAGAATAAGAAAACGATATAAAATAGCAAAAACAACCCCAAGCAGAAATAAGGTTCCTACGGGGCGGACCGGCCTAAAAAACACCAAAATACCCCCCACCAAAGCTGCCCCGAGGACACCCCTCCAGAAACGCACGGCTGGATACCGAAAGCCCACAGGCCGGATAAGCATAAAATCGCTTGTAAGGACCGGATTCACGAAGAGACCCACGAACAGCGAGGCGCTGAGCGTAATGAGTAATGTGATGGGAAGGTATTTCATAAATTCTCCGATGAGGGAATCCCAGAATAGCAGGGGAAAGAAAGCCGCCAGTGTGGTGGCGGTAGAGGAAATGATGGGTACGGCCACTTCTCCCACCCCGTAGCGCGAGGCGTCCCAGCGCGAAAAACCTTCGCTATGCAGCCGATAAATATTCTCAACCACCACTATACCATTATCCACGAGCATGCCCAAGGCCAAGATGAGAGAAAACAGAACCATCATATTAAGCGTGGCTCCGCTGGCATTCAAAACCAGAATTCCCAAAATCATTGATAGGGGAATGGCCGAACCCACGAAGATGGCATTGCGGAAACCCAGGAAAAAGAGCAACACCCCCACTACCAGAATCACCCCGGAGATAATGTTGTTCTCCAAGTTATTTACCATCCGGCGTGTAATTACTGATTGATCGTTGGTAAGGGTAATTTTTAAATCCCTGGGAAGCTTTTTTTGACGCGCTTCATCTAAGAGCCGGCGAATGGCATCCACCCCCTGCACCAGGTTTTCCCCGCTTTTTTTCTTCACGTCCAGCATCACCACAGGTTGCCCATCCAGGCGGGCAAAGCTGGTGGGCTCTATGGGGCCAAACCGAACCTGTGCGATGTCACGTAAATACACAACCCGCTGGAATTCATTCTTGACAATCACATTTTCAAGCTCTGCCGGATTTTCAAATTCCCCAGCAATCCGCAGAGATCGCCGGGCAAATCCTTCCCCGCTGATGCTGAGAATGTCGCCCGCTCCGGAGGATATATTCCGAGTGCGCACGGCATTTTCAATGTCATTAAAGTTGATCTTATTGGCCTCCATGGCCGGTAAGTCTACGGCAATCTCCACTTCTTTTTCCACCAGACCTCGGATGTCCACCTGGGAAATTTGAGGCAGCTTTTCTATTTCTTCCTCCAGATATTCGGCATAGGTTTTAAGTTCATCATAGGTAAAAGGGCCGGAAAGATTAACATTGAGTATTGGGAATTCAGAAAAATCCAACTCAAACACATCGGGGTCAGAAGGCAGGTCCTGGGGCAAGGCCGTTCTGGCTTTATCCACTTTGTCTTTCACATCAGCCAGGGCCTTGCTTGGGCTAACATCGGATTCGAATTCCACCACGATGGTGGAATAATCCTGAATGGAAGTGGAAGTGAATTTTTTAACTTTTTTAAGAGACTTTAGTTCCTTTTCTATAGGGCGTGTGACGAGGTTTTCAATGTCCACCGGGGAATTTCCTGGATAGGCCGTACCGATGAAGATGGTGGGTTGAACAATTTCAGGAAACGACTCGCGGGGCATGGCGCTGTAAGCCATAAGGCCGGCCACAAAAATGATGACCACCAGCATATACACGCTGGTTTTGTTGCGCAGGGCAAAGCTGGATGGAGCAAAGGTTTTTCTCCGGGAGTCTCTCATGGGTCTTAAGTGTAAAAATTAGGGGACGAGTTGCACAGGGTCGCCGGAGCGGAGATTCCTATATCCTTCGGTGACCACCAGGTCTCCCGCTTGAAGTCCGCTGATGATTTCGCTTTCGCCTCCACGGGTGGCGCCCACTGTCACAGGTACTTTAAAGGCTTTGCCCTGCCTGCATACCCATAAATACGTGCCCTTGTCCTCAAAAGCGATGGCCTGTGTAGGGACCACCAGGGCTTGAGGGCGGGCCTGCAACACCACTTCAACCCGTGCCAACATGTTGGGCAAAAGGCGGCTCTTCTCAGGACCCTGCGGCTCAATGACAACAAGAAAAGTACGGTTGTTGGGATCAATAGATTGGCCAATAGACCGAAAAATGCCCTCCATAGAAAGCCCAATGGCCGGAAAATGCAATCGCACGGGTGATTTTTTGTTGAATGCGCCCACGTACCGTTCCGGTACGTCGGCTTCAACCTTCACGTGGGAATTGTTGACAATCCGCAGAATGGGGGCCTGAGGGGCGGCCACATCGCCCACATGCATGAAGAGCCTGTCCACAGTGCCGCGTACAGGCGCTGTGAGAACAAATTTTTCCAGTTGGTTGCGCAAGGTTTCAAGCCGTAACTCTAATTGTTCTTTTTGGTTTTTAGCCTGAAGGTACTGAATTTCCGATCCAATCTTCTGATCCCATAGAGCCTGCTGACGTTCATAAGTGGTACGGGCCAGCTCCAAGGCTTTTTCTGCCTCCTCTATGGCCCTGCGTACTTGTTCGCCATCCAGGGTCACCAGTTTCTGGCCCACTTGTACCTCATCGCCCTCTTTGACGTGGATGCGCAAAATACGGCCACCCAGTTCTGGGCGAAGGTCCACCATTTCGTCCGAAACCACCACCCCCTGCAGGTCGGTGACCACTTCAAACG
>JANWWQ010000020.1 GCA_025055635.1 Flavobacteriales bacterium | reverse complement strand
ATTCTGAACTGGAGCGACGGCAGCGGCACGCAGAGCGCCCGCCTGCCCCTTGGGCTAGCCAAGTAATAGGGCTTAATTAAAAAAACCACATACAGCCACCGGCCTCCCCATGGAGAGGGCGGTGGCTGCATGTTTTATTTTTAAAAAAAATTTTTTTGTTTGACTTTAAACAATCTTCAAATCTTTTGTCTAAAAATGATTTGAATTGTTCCTAATTAATATTGTCACATCAAGCGAAATAATTATAAAATCTTGAATTCTCCCCAAAAAAGAAAGCAAATTAGCACATTATAGCTTCTAAATCATTTTCTGATGAATTCAACCATCTTTTTATTTGTACTTATATTTAATGACGAACGCTTCAATGAAGAATTAACGTTTATGACTTCAAAAAACTTCCTAAAGGCAAACATTCTCATAGGGCAAGAATTTCTATGTAAATTTCTATGTATTGGAAAGGTGGTTGAGAACCGAGTAAATTTGCCATGAAAGGGTATCAGTGGCTCATCAGGGAATATTTGGAATCCCCTTTAGAAAAAATTGTCTGTCAAACAGGTATTGGAGATATCTAAGTCCAGCTAAAAAGGCTTATGACGCTTGAATGTATTTTGCGAAATAAACACAAAGACAAAGTAGGAATTAAAACTATTCAAAAAGACTTACATCAATGAGGAGAGTTTTGTATAATTGATAAAAGTTTTTCACTTTGCAGGAAGAACAGTAATAGTGCCAATATAATTGTATTCCACACCCGCCAAATCCCATGCAATAATCTTATATACATACACATCCTGCTTTACTAACTTACCATCTACGCGGCCGTTCCAGCCGCTGTTTACACCAAAAAATAATTGGTTCCCCCAACGGTCAAATACCCACAGATGATATTCGCGCACGGCCGTTCCCTTGGGAGCCCATTCTTCGTTTAAATTATTGTTATCAGGAGTAAAGGAGGAGGGAATAAAGAAGAAATACCCGCTACCCACTTCAATGAGGGCCGTGGCCGTGTCTTGGCATCCGTATTGATTACCCACAATCTGCGTTACGAGCATGTCGCCAGCCGTGGTGTACGTGTGGGTGGGGTTCGGCATATTGCTAGTGCCTCCATCCCCAAAAGTCCACTGCCACCAGATGGCGCCGGAAGAATTATCGGTAAACATCACCTCAGGCGCTGTTAGGTCCACCGCATCCGGATAATAAGTGAACCCAGCCGTTGGATAAGGCCATACCTGTACATAATCCGTCATGGTGACGCTGTGCGTACAACCATGATCGCTGATAACGGTGAGTTGCACAGTATAGGTGTCCACATCGGAGTAAAGCATTGAAGGATTTTGAAGACTGCTCATCTGGCCATTACCGAAGTCCCATAGCCAGCTTGTAATTAAACCTGACGATATGGACGACTGGTCCTGAAAGCTTACCAATACGGGCGTGCAACCCGAATGGTCAAAACTTGTGAAGGCCGCCGTAGGCAAGGCCCAAACATTTACAGTGCCGGTAGCTGTATCCTTACATCCCACTGCTGTGGTCACTACCAATGACACGTTGTAGCTTCCGTGTTGGGTGTATGTGTGGATAGGATTTTGATTAGTAGTGAGGGTGCCGTCGCCCAGATTCCATTCCCAGCTGGTGATGTCATTGGTAGGCACGAATGAATTATCGGTGAATTGCGTAGAAGCCGACAGGCACACGTCTTGCGCCGCAAAGGCCGCTGTGGGTAGGGGACTGGGTAGCAAACTCAGGTTATCCGAAGCCTGGCAACCATATTGATCAATAATGCTGACGCTTACTTGTCCTCCGGAAAAGTAAATGCTTGGAGTGGTGGCCCCCGTGCTCCAAAGAATGTTTTGAAAATTTTGGCCGTTGGCCGTCAGCAGAATGCTATCGCCCTGGCAAAAAGGCTGAGCCCCTGTGATGGTGACAGAGGGATTTCCCTGAACCACGTTGATAGCCGCACTGGTGCCCATACAGCCATTGGCATCTGTCACAGTCACTGTGTACAAACCCACTTGGTTCACCGTGATTATTTGGGTATTGGCTCCGTTGCTCCAGGCATAGCTAGACATGCCGGAAGGTATGGCTTCCAATTGCGTGGAGCCCCCCGCACAAAAAACGCCGGTTCCCAATATCTGAGGCTGGGGATTGGGCCACTCCACCACTGTAAAAGGCGCGCTTGTAGCCACGCAGCCGAGTGAGTCAACGGTGACGCTATAGGTACCGGCCGTAACCGTGATGCTGGAAGTAGTGAATCCACCGGGCTGCCACTGATAGCTATTGTAAGGCTGGGTGGTTGTCAGCGTTACATTTCCTCCCTGACAGTATCCGTGAGGACCCACAATAACAGGTGTCGGAAGGGGAGCGATCGTGACAGGCACCTGAATTGTCGTCACACCGGGAATGACGTAGTTATCTGTGGCAGTAATGGTGATGGTAAAGGTACCGGAGACACCGGGAGGGGCTGTTACGGTGAAAACAACCGTAGCTTGGTTTCCGTTTTGCGTGTTGCTCACTAGGTTAAAGCCTGGTGTATTATTGGGATTAACTGTGATGGTTACAGCCTGATTAGGTTCTGGTCCGCTGAATATATAAGAAAATTGCCAGGTGTTCCCTTCACACAGAGCTGAAGGAGCCCCTCCGCCGCTACCGCCTCCTCCATAGCCGGGAACCGGTACCCCACCTGGCACCGTAATCACTGAGGAATTCACCAGTTGCGGCGGCAGATTGCAGATATTGAATTCCATGGCCGCATAGTCCAGCCAATCCACACCGCTGGGCACAGTGGGACCATTAAAATCGGTACCGGGATGGTCAAAGCGGCCAATCAGGAAATAATCTACGCCATCCCCTTTGTTGGCACCTACCGTGGCCGGTACACCGCAAAAGCCTCCGTTCCCTCCGCAGAAGTACGTTTGGCCATTATATGTACAGGGAGAGGGCGTGCCCCCCCAGCACGAGGCAGCCCCTGTGGTCCATTGCATATCTTGGTAGGCAAATCCCACATTATTGCCGTTGCTCAGTACAGGATCCGTTCCGTCGGTTAAAACCAGCATGAAGGTGTTTCGCTTATCCCCCTGCATGCTGTAATATCCGGTGTTCACCCAATTCACGTAGAGGGCCGTGGGAGTTACTTTATACAGCACCTGACCTAGCCCATTCCGCGTGTCCACATCGGCCCAAAAAGGCGCCAGCATCGGAAAACCATTCACAGGAAAGCCCGTAGAAGTGTAAGTGGCATAGGGAGAGCCAAAAGACACATTTCCGTTGTTGTTGATATATACCTGATTGTACAGTTGGCCATACAAGCAAAACTGGAACGGTAATGTAATGGGGCCCGAGCTGCAGTCATCACAGGCCGGCATGGCTAAAGTATATGTATTATCCGGAGGAATGTAAGTAAATGATAAGGCGGTGTTACCATGCTGAGGACTGCTTGTAATAGGTGCTTGGGGAAGTGGGATAGATTCAACCAAGCTACCAGGTGGCAAGGCCCCAGCCTGCTTCAGACTGTCATACACAGCAGGAGGAAAACTCACTTGACACTTGATCCCATTAACAAAATGAGGACATAGAAGCCCTATTAAAGGTAAAAATATTTTCAAATAAGACCTCCTCATTATACCCTTTTGTTTTAAAAGAGATGCCAGTAAGAGTAGTTATCGTTGCATATAAAGTTAGAAATTAAATCGTTATTATTGATTTTATAAGCGTACCCATTGTGCGAAGTCGGCCGAAAAGCCGCCCTCCGCATCCCTCACTCAGGATCAATGGCCCAATTCCTCCGCTTTACCATACCTTAAAATAAATAAATTGTGCAAAAGCATATAGTCCAATCCCGTAACCTCTTTATGCTCAAAAAAACCATCAAAGGACCCATACGTACGGGCAGGAGCCAGCCAACGGTTGGTGGTAGTCCACCCATACGCGCCATAACTGCGAAAGGCCGTACTGTCCACATTCCTAAGCATGGCAGCCAGATGGCTTTTTTCAGTGCAGGGGCAACGTGTCATCACCTGAGGCTCCCATAACTCGTGGGCTAAAGCATAAATCTCTTTTTTCCAGAGACGTCCGTTTGCACAGAGAAACCTCCGTGTGGTGACAGGACTGCCATACGCATTACCGATAGCCCCTAGGATCATCACCATAACCCGGTTAAAATAGACCGGCACCAGGGTTGTGCGCAGCCAAGGCCAGAGCAGATAGGAGTACCATACGGGACGCCGGGGAACGTCGCCAACAAATTTTTCAGCCGCCTTCACAAAGCCTTTGGACAATAATCGGGCATCATGCCCTCGGTAAACGGGACGGCCCGTTACTGGGTTTGTTACTATCCACCGATTTGCAGCAATGTGGCGAATAATTCTAAGGGCCATCTGCCGCGCCCACTCCCGCAAGAGGCGCCCGCCAGCCTGGACACTGTCGTCCACAAAATGATGCACAAAGCGCAATCCCCATAACAGGTGGATGGCCTGGTCCTGACTCATCTCATTGTCTCTCAAGCCTCGATCTCCCGGATGCAGGCTACAACCCAACTCATAATCCGAAAGCAACTGACCGGTCCATCCATGCTGATGGGCCACATGCTGGTCTACATCATCCCGGATGAAAAAGCCATTCAACTGCGGAAGTCCGTGGGCTCCTCGGCTATCTTGAAAGTAGGTCTCCGCCACAGAATCCAGGCGATGAACGGCATGGAGGGCCTCATAAAGATCTGCCACAGTGGCTTTTACATTTCGCTGCCATTTTTTCAGCCAAGCATACTCCGAGGCAAGCACCGCCAAGTACCAGCCATGGTATGCCGTGTTGTCCCCATAGTATCGGATGATTTGATTACGGTCCTGCACAAGAGCCGTGGCAGCATATCCCTCTCCTTTCCCTACTCCCGAGAAAATAAACTTTTCCCGAAGCCTGACCCGTAAATACCAATAGGTTTGCGTGAAGTCCTGCGCCACGCAGGCAAGTCCATAAAGAGAGCCTATGGCGATGCCAAAAGTTTTCGGAAGTGGCATCCTGCCTCAAAAATAGGTCCTTCAATGAATTATGTGCGACATTCTCTCTTCTTTTGGCACGCCTTTGGTACTTTTGCCCCTAAAAGTTAGGTACCATGCTCATCCTCATCGGAATCTTTTTTATGGTGCTCAGCCTGATCGTCGGCTGGATGCTCCGTACGCGTTTCAACCATTACTCAGAAATTCCTCTACGTAGTGGTCTCAGCGGTTCCGAAGTAGCCGAACGCATGTTACGTCATTATGGTATTTACGACGTCAAGGTGGTGAGTGTTCCTGGTTTCCTCACTGACCATTACAACCCTGCAGATAAAACCGTTAATCTCAGTCCGGAAGTGTACCATGGTCGCAGCGTCGCAGCAGCTGCTGTGGCTGCCCATGAATGCGGCCATGCTGTCCAGCATGCCACAGCTTATCGTTGGCTTCAGATGCGTACCACCTTGGTGCCAGTAGTTCAAGTGAGTACTTCCATTCTGAATTTCATTTTCCTGGCTTCCATGATTCTTGGCTTGGGTTTCCAGATGTTTAACAGCGAAACCATGCTTACCATTATTGTGGTAGCTCAAGCCTTCATTACGTTGTTTGCCCTTATCACTTTGCCCGTTGAATTTGATGCCACCCGCAGAGGCCTAGCCTGGCTCAATCAGGCTGGTATCACCTATGGCGAAGAACACGCCAAAGCCCAGGATGCTTTGCGCCTGGCGGCTCTCACATACGTGATTAG
The DNA here is from genome assembly GCA_025055635.1 of Flavobacteriales bacterium. Lineage (GTDB taxonomy): Bacteria > Bacteroidota > Bacteroidia > CAIKAF01 > CAIKAF01 > JANWWQ01. The sequence continues at coordinate 23,937 of JANWWQ010000020.1, read as the reverse complement.
TGCCCTATATGCCTTGGCTAACCTGATTTACTTCATTCTTCGCCTTCTGCACAGTAGGGATTAAAAAATTCTCGTCCCTTTTAATGTTTTTTCATGGGGTTTGCAACGGCATAAAAATTAAAGCCGTCTGAGAAAAGCAGAATCAGCTTTCTTTTTAGGCTTACATGGCTTACTTTTATGCTCTTAATGGTGCTATGCTTCGAAAAGTTTTATTAATTTTTACAGGAGTCGGAAGTGTGCTCTCGGCCTGTAAGAAAAAGAACCAGGCCCCTGATCCCAACGATCAATCCTATTATTATCCCGTCAACATTGGCCGCATGTACGAATACCAAATTGACACGGCCTGGTGGGATCATGCCAATGACACATCTTTTATGGCCACTTTCCTGGAAAAAGAAACTTATGACACCGATTTTCCCAATCAGGCCGGTCAGTTGGAAACACGTATCATCGTAGAAAGGGGCCTCGGTGCGTTCCTGTCACCCTTTGGCATCCAATCGGTGCAGCGCTATTATAACGCCAGTAAAAAGTATTGGACCGTCCAAAGAGTGCGCAATACATTTCGGTACATCATGCTTAAGTATCCCATTGCGGAAGGAGATACTTTCAACCGCAACGCCCTTAATCCCTTAGGTCCAGATACCTGGCGAGTGGATTACATAGGAGGTTCCTTCTCCGTGGGCGGTAAAACCTATTCCCCTTGCTTGCGATTGGTGAAGAAGGATGTGGAGGATAGCCTTCGCATTCAGCGGATAGTAGAAGTATATGCCCACAATGTGGGACTTGTATATGCTGAGATAACGGATATTTTGGGCCGGACTGACACCGCCAACTGGCCCAACATCCCCGTAATGAATCGCATTGAATCAGGGTACAGTTTTGTGAAGACACTCGTCCGACACGACGAGAACATTTATAAGTAATCCTTATTTATTTTTAAATACGGGCGATGCGGTTATTGATTTGGCTTTGCGTGATTTTGGTGTGGCCTGCCTGTCGTAAAAAATCGCTGGATTCAAGTTTTAACGAGGGTCGGGATTACTTTCCACTCAGCGCTGGATCCTGGTGGCTGTATCAGGTGGACACCATCTCATACAACGAATTCAGTGGGTTGATAACAGCCGGGTCATCGGAAATTTTAGAAGTTGTGGACTCTTTGATTGTCACACCCGAGGGCCTCACAGCCTGGCGCCTGGAACGCTTTCAGCGACCGCTTGGACACACGGCATGGAGCCCCCCGCGTATATGGTGGAGCACAACCACAACGCGTCATGCTCTGAAATCTGAAGAAAACAATATTTATGCTAAGCTGGTTTTTCCCGTGACCCCTAATTCAACTTGGAATGGCAACATCTACAATATTTTCGGCGAACGGCGCTACCGTCTCACCTTTGTAGACAAGCCTTTTACAGGGCCTTTTCTCACTTTTGACAGCACTTGCCACGTTTTACAACATTACTATGAAGATTTGCTTACGTATAAAAATTATGAGGAAATCTATGCCCGTCGTGTAGGATTGATACATAAGCTGGAATATGATGTTACGGGGGACAGCGATCCTTCCGTTATCCATAAGCCTATATTAGAAAGAATTAAATCCGGTTTCTTCAGAAAATACTCCCTAAAGGATTTTTACGTTTCTCCTTAATAATTCAAAAATATGCGTGGGTTTCTTATATGGTTGTTGTGTTTGTGGTGGATAGTTCCTGCTGTCTCTACGTTTCCTCAGAATAATAAAAAAGAAGAAAATTTATATAAATATGCCGTTTTTTTTACAGATAAGAAAAATTCTCCTTATTCCCTCACTGAACCGGAAAAATTTCTCTCTTCCCGGGCTATAGAGCGGCGCAAAAGGATGAACATTTCTCTGGATTCTTCGGATCTCCCTGTAAATCCTGCCTACATACAGGGCGTTTTAAAGGCATCGCCGGAATTGATTTTCGTGGCTAAAGCCAATTGGAGTAATTACATTATTGTGAAAACTTCCAACCCAAATGCTATTGAAAAGCTGAATGGCCTGCCTTACGTGAAACAAATTAAGGAGATATACAACAGTAAAAAAGCTGTGCCGGACATCATGACCCTGTTAACTTCAGCCCTGGAACCTAAAAAGCTTACTAAAATTCAAGGGGATAATATCAACCACCTTAGCCATTTTAATTATGGTCAAAGCAATGACCAGGTGAGGATGATCGGGGCCCACTATCTTCACGACCTTGGAGGCCTGGGCGAAGGTATCGTGGTGGCTGTGCTGGATGGCGGTTTCTATAGGGTCAATGTGCTGCCAGCCTTCCAAAGCCTGCGAGAAAATGGCCAGATTTTGGGAACATGGGATTTTGTGGAAGGCCACGACTCTGTATATGAAGATAATAGCCATGGGATGTACGTTCTTTCCGTCATGGCAGGTGTGCTAAATGGCCAGCTTATTGGCACCGGACCTAAAGCAAAATTCTGGCTCCTTCGCACGGAGGACGCTAACTCGGAAACTATCTCCGAAGAATACAATTGGGAAGCAGGGGCCGTGTTTGCCGACAGTGTGGGGGCTGACATAATAAACAGTTCGCTGGGCTACACCAAATTTGATAACGACATTGGCAACCACACCTACCAAGAGCTCACAGGGGACTCGGCTGTTGCTACCAAAGCTGCCAATAGGGCCTTTGACAAAGGGATCCTGGTCATTAATAGCGCCGGTAACGAGGGCGCCGGTTCCTGGTATTACATTGGTGTGCCTGCTGACGGAAAGAAGGTGTTGGCCGTGGGCGCTGTAAAATCCGATAGAACCATTGCAGCCTTCAGCTCACGAGGCCCCACCGCCGACGGGCGCATAAAACCTGACGTGTGTGCTATGGGTGAGATGACGGCTTATAGCAACACGGATGGTCAGGTATCACGAGGCAATGGCACTTCGTACAGCGCTCCGGTTTTAAGTGGGGCTGCAGCCTCCTTGTGGAGCCTCCATCCCGACGCGTCCAATAAGGACATTTTTGAGGCTATTATCCGTTCGGCCGATAGGTACAATAATCCCGATAATACTTATGGCTATGGCATCCCAAATATGGGAACCGCCCACTTGATATTAAGTGGAAAATACGAAGAAGTAATTCAAGGAAAGCCTAATTTCACGGTTTATCCCAATCCCGTCAATCAGCGGATGTTCTTTTTGGATTATTTTGCCCGAAAGGCGGCTACCCTTTTCATAGAGGTAACCGACATCCAGGGCAGGAAAGTAAGCGAGCGTCAGGAGCCGTGTCCGGGTAATGCCCTTGTACATCTCTCCATAGCATTTCCTCTGGATGCGCAAGCCGGAACGTATTTGGTCACGCTTCGGGACGGCGACCTAACCCTCAGTAAAAAAATTATTATCCCTTGATTTAAATCCGCAGAGCCTGTCTGCAAAGCAAAAGCCAGCGGCGGCCTTTGCGATGGTAGGTTTCTGTAAACAGGAGCCGCACTTGAAATGGCTGCTGTTGTGAGAATCCTTCAAAGGTACCCCAACCCATCACACACAAGGTTTTGTTTTCTCCCCACGCTTTAAGCGAGTCCACCTGCACCCGGGTGAGCACGAGTTTCTGGACCCGCACGTCTTCTATTAGTTCGCTTTTCTTCTGGATCCAGCCGTTGGAATGAATGTAACGGGCCTCAGGGTGCAGCAACTTGCTCAGGGAATCCAAACTTTTTCGCTGCATGAGCTCAAACTTTTGCAACACCAGCTTGCGCAGGACTTCTTCTGAAATTATCTGACCAAAACAAAAAGAGCTATCTCTCCAAACGACTACCGCTACTATGCAAAGGAAAATTACCCACCTGGCCATTATCGTCTCAGGCCATAGCCAAAAGCCGTTCACGCTGAGCCTGGGCTTCGCGCCGCTTGGCCGGCAATTGACCCGTAATGGCATGCCACAGCATCACAAAATCACTGGCAAAGCTCCACAATGGATAGCGGAATGTGGCTGGTTTATTCTTCTCAAAAAAGAAATGGCCCACCCACGCAAATCCATAGCCCACCGGTAGCACTAACAGGAGGCCCCACCACCAACCTGAACCCAACGAATACATCAATAGGACTAAGGCGAGACCAGTGCCTACGAGGTGAAGTCCGCGGCAAATAGGATTGGAGTGCTCATTTAGATAATATAAATAAAAATCACTGTACTGGGTGATACCTTTCTTAGACATGGCATCAAAATTTTATCTAATACCAAAAATAATATTAATTACATATTTGTAAAAGCGATCTAAACATTTGAAGCAGTTTACACTAATTTTTTGTAAGAACTTTTATTTAACTTATAGACTCCCTTACACGGCGCCCATAAGCACGCAAAGCTTCCGTAAGGGTACATCCGGTACGTTGCATTTCTTCACGGATCCAGCGTGCACCCAAAATATGAGTGAGCTGCTCGCCTTCATCTTCCCCTGCAACGTGGAAAGGCAAATTCCGCCCCTCCGTGAGGGCTTCCTCCGCTGCAATAAGCTCTTCCAGGCTTCGACTTTCTGCCAGTTCTTTTATAACAGGTAATTTCATGGTTCTATGACTTCAAAGGAACGAAAATTTCCTGCAAGCAGCGACGTCGGTAATCAAAAATATATTTCAATCGGGGTTCCACAATCCATTTGTTAATCATGGAAGATAAAAACCCACCAGGCAACACATAATGTACAATATCCCGCATACCCACTCCACCCGGTACATCTTCTAGAATGTGCTGATGGTGCCAAAATACGTAAGGTCCTATGCGCTGTTCGTCTACGAAGAACTCTCCTTTCCGTACATGAGTGATTTCCGTGACCCAGCGAACAGGGACATTCCATAACGGACGCACGCTGTACACAATAATTTGTCCTGCATACATGGGCTCTGAAGGCTGCGGCCCAAAAACAATCCGAAAGTCCATATCTGGGGGAGTGATCCGAGAAAGATTGTAGGGCGTGCTAATAAATTTCCAAACTTTCTCTTTCCTTTCCGCAAAATGTTGAATGGTTTCAAAGCGGAAAATTTTCATAGTAGTTGGATTAACAAGTGTTGGCTCATACTTGTTCTAGGCCCCTGAGGCTGCCTTTAACTTCGCACGTATGAGAAGACTAAGCCGGACCCTTTGGTTGGAATGTGGTGGCACACGCACCCAAGGATTTTTTGCGGACGAGGAGGGGTTAATAAGTTGGGAAATAGATGAGGCTTTTAATGCGCTAACGGATAAGGCGGAAGTGTTAGAAAAAATTCTGAACCACTATCAGGTCTGGTTACAGGAGAAGAAGCCGGAGAGGGTGTGGTTTTTTGCTGCTGGTTATAGGAAGGATTCCTGCCAAGAGGTAAATCGCATTTTGGAAAAAAAATTTCATAGTAGTACCCTTCACATTGGCAATGACTTGGAAGCCTTAGGAATAGCCCTAGGCCAATCAGGTCTGGTTGGTATTCTGGGCACGGGAGCTTCCGCCGCTTTGTGGAATGGTCATCAGATCCTGGATCAAGGTCCATCCTTGGGCTGGATCGTGGGTGATGAGGGAAGCGGTGCCTGGTTAGGCCGACAGGTGCTGAGGTCATTCTACTACAACTTGCTCCCTGATGAATTGAAGCCCTCTTTTGAAGAATATTTGTCTCAGACTAGTAGAGCAATTGTTTTGCAGCTTATTTATGGTCCCCAAGGCCGGCGTTTTTTGGCAGGTTTGGCACGGTGGCTAAGTTGTGACGCTGTGCGGAAGCATTGGTGGTCCCAGGCGCTTTTGCAGCAAGGTTTTCAAGAATACTGGGAATTTCAGGTGCAGCCCCTGCTAAGCAATCAAAATACCACACAGGCCTTATTCTCGGGAGGCATCGTGTGGCATTTTCGTGAGGAATGGGAAAAGTTTGTTAAGGAACGGGGTTTTCACTGCCAGATTGCCTCTTCCGCTCGGGATTATATTATAGGCTTCCCCCATCGTTTGGATGCCATCCTGAAGAACCAAGTATCATGAAGGCAGGCAAAACTCAAAACCAGGCCTTGCAAAGTTTAAAGAATTTTTTGGATGTATGCGTGGAAACCTTTTCGAGCGAAGACTTTATCCGGGAGGACCCTATTCAGATCCCAAGGCTTTTCCAATTGAAGGAGGACAGGGAAATCAGCGGGTTTCTAACTGCTTTGATTTCTTGGGGACAGAGGAAGTCTATCTTGCGTTCGGCCTACCGGCTAATGGATCTAATGGATTTTGCCCCCTTTCAGTTTATTACGAAAAAGCATCCCAAGGTATGGAGGAAGCTGGGAGGCTTTGTCCACCGCACATTTAATAGTGACGATCTCATGTTTATTCTGGCGGGCCTACGCTACATTTATCACGAAAAAGGGGGGCTAGAAGATATATTTGTTTATCATTTAAAAAGAACTGGCAACCTTCTGGATGCCATCTCAGGAGTGCGGGCAGAGTTTCTAAAAATCCCTCATTTGGCCCGAAGCCGCAAGCATTTAGCTGACCCTAAAGCCGGAAGCCATGCCAAGCGGATCCTATTGTTCCTAAGGTGGATGATTAGAAGGGATGTACACCAGATTGACTTAGGTATTTGGAGTCGGATACCGCCTTCGGCCCTGTATTGCCCGTTGGACGTACATACCGGCAGAGCTGCCCGCGCCCTTGGCCTGCTAAATAGGAAAACCGACGGAAGGAGGGCAGTGGAAGAGCTCACGGAAAGACTACGAATCTTGTGTCCGGAAGATCCTGTTCGCTATGACATTGCTCTATTCCACCTGGGTCGTCCTGAAAACAGAGTACTTTTGGCCCATGCCCCGCTATTTCCTTCGGGTGATGTATGAAGGAAGCAGTTTTGTGGGATGGCAAAGACAGAAAAATGGCCTGTCGGTGCAGGAAGTTTTAGAGGAGGTGCTTTCCCACCAGTTGCGCCATCCGGTGCAGGTAGTAGCCACCGGACGTACCGATAGTGGAGTGCATGCCCGAGCTATGGTGGTCCATGCCGACTTCCCTAAGGTTTTACAGGCGCCAGGGGATTTTCTGCACAAGACCAATAGTCACCTACCTAAGGCCTTGGCCATCACGGGTGTACGCCGTGTTAAACCTGATGCCCACGCTCGCTACGACGCTTTTGAGCGGGTTTATGAGTATCGGCTCTGCTATCATAAAAATCCCTTTGAGTGGGGGCGGGCCTGGATGCTCTTTCGCCGGCCTGACTTAGAGAAAATGAAGGCTGCAGCCCAGTATTTTTTGGGTCGCCATGATTATTCCGCGTTTTGCAGTGCTCGTTCTGCCACCGAAAACAAAATTTGTTATGTTAAAGAAGCCACTATACACCATGTACCGGGTTATTATTCTTTCTGGATTAGGGCCGACAGGTTTTTGATGAATATGGTGCGCACCATGGTGGGCACATTAGTGGAAATAGGTCTGGGCAAACGCCCCCCTGAAAGCATCCCAGAAATTTTGAAAAGTACGGACAGGAGGCGCGCCGGAGCCAAGGCCCCCGCCGAAGGGCTTTACTTTGTAGAAGCTAAATTCCCCGATGAAGTTTTTGAGGAAGAGCGCTGGTATGAAATCCCCACTTGAACCAGCCCTTTCTGCACGAATGACCGCCCTCCGGTTATTAAAAGAAGCCAGACCTTACTGGAAGCTATTTAGCCTCACCATTATGCTGATGGTTGTCGGGAGCATCCTAGCCCCCGTGCGACCTTATCTCATTCAGGAAGCCTTTGATCACTATGTAGTACATCTTCAACTTCCCTCCCTCTACCGGATGGCTGCTCTAATTCTGGGATTATTACTCGCCGAAACCTTTCTGCAGTTCTTTTTATCGTTGGCCTCAGCCGCCCTGGGTCAAAATATAGTGCATGCTCTGCGAACACGACTTTTCACCCACTTATTAGGCTTCCGCTTCCGATATTTTGATAACACGCCTGTGGGCACAGCCGTAACCCGAGTGGTGCACGACCTGGAGACCATTGCTTCGGTGTTCTCAGAAGGCTTTATTCAGATGGCTGGTGACCTTCTGAAAATAGCTACTGCTTTGGCTCTCATGTTTTGGATCGATCCTCGCCTCACACTTATGAGTCTGCTTCCACTACCCATCTTGATCGTGGCAACCAATTTTTTTCGCAAGGGCGTCCACAAAGCCTTTCAGGAAGTGCGTAACCGTGTAGCTGATCTCAACGCTTTCGTTCAGGAACATGTGGCGGGGATGGCCATTATCCAGGCTTTCGGTCGGGAACGCCAGGAAATGGAAAAATTTGAAAAACTTAATCGGGCCCACCGACAGGCCCACATCCGATCTATCTGGTATTACAGCGTTTTTTTTCCCGTGGTGGAAGTGGTCACGGCCATGTCCATCGCCTTGGCAATTTGGTGGGTCGGACGGGAGGCTCTCCTATCCATATCCGCTCAGTCCTCGCCCGGTAGAATAATCTCTTTTGTGCTGTATATTAATATGTTGTTTCGGCCCATGCGCATGTTGGCCGACCGCTTCAACACCCTACAAATGGGCATTATTGCTTCGGATCGGGTTTTTCGCCTTTTGGACACCCAGCGGCATCGGGAGGAAAGAGGACGTCTGCGACCTCAATATATTCGTGGGGATATTAGGATTGAAAACTTATGGTTTGCATACCAGGAGGATCACTGGGTTTTGCAGGACATTAATGTGCACATAAGGAGCGGTGAAAAAGTGGCTCTTGTGGGGCCTACGGGATCGGGTAAAACCTCCCTTGTACATCTGCTCATTCGCGCCTACCCGTGGCAAAAAGGACATGTATGGCTGGACGGTCACCCTCTGGAAGAATACGATCCTGGTGCTCTCCGGAAATGCATGGCCTTGGTCCCGCAAGACGTGTTTCTCTTCAGCGGTAGCATTCTGGATAATATCCGTTTGTTTAATCCCGCTATTTCCAAGCAAGATGTAGAAGAGGCCGCAAAAGCCATAGGCGCCCATGAATTCATCATGCGCCTGCCAGGGGGTTATCAATTCAATGTACGGGAACGGGGTGTACTTCTCTCAGCAGGCCAGCGCCAGATAATCGCCTTTGTACGCGCCTATGTACATAAACCCCAGATTCTGATTCTAGATGAAGCTACCTCTTCGCTGGACAGCGACACCGAAAACCTCATACGTTATGCCACAGCCCGAATCACTGAAGGTCGTACCAGCATCATCGTGGCCCACAGGTTATCCACAGTACGTAATGTGGACCGGATTTTCTTGCTGAATGAGGGTCGGATTGCTGAAAGTGGAACCCACGAAGAGCTTGTAAAAGCAGGCGGTCTATATAGTAGACTGGTCAAACTTCAGATGACTTCATAATGAGCCATCTCCACTAATGAAAACACTTAGAAAAATATTCTTTAGAGAAATTTCAGCTGTTATAGAAAAGGACATTTCGGCTTTTTTCCTCACTTTTCTTCCAGTGTCCCGCTTTTAAGAAAATATGGCATTGGCCAACTGACGGGCTTCTTTATAATAGGGGTTGTCCAGGAGGGAAAAGGGTGCAAGGCCCTTACTTTCCAAAAATTCCCAGAAGGCCTCGGTAGGCAGATTGCCCACAAGGCGATCAGAGGCCAGGGGACACCCGCCGTAACCCCCGAGGGCACCATCAAAACGGCGACAGCCCGCTTCCCATGCGGCTTCCAATGTAGGTTGAAGGGTCTGCGCTTTGACGTGGAGATGTAATCCTAAAGGAATTTCCGGTACATTTTCAGAGACACATCGGAAAACCTGCGCTATTACTTCAGGAGTACCACTGGCAGTAGTATCGCTGAGGGATATTGTGGAAAAACCGTTCCGGCTGAGCCTGTCAACCTCTTCGCATACCAGCTCTGCGGACCAGGGATCCCCGTAAGGATTGCCAAAAGCCATGGAAATGTACACAATCACCTGCTGTGCCTGGCGGGATGCAATGACCCGAATGGCCTCCAAACGACGAAGGGATTCTTCGGGCGTACTGTTGATGTTACGACGGAGAAAAGTGGGAGACACCGAGTGGGGATAGCCTAGAAAATCAATCCAGGGATAACGGCCAGCCCGTTCGGCTCCCTGTGCATTTCCAACGATGGCTATTAACCGGGGGCGATTGCTGGGCAAGTGCTTTTCTAGCTGGGAACATAGAGCATCCGCATCTGCCATCTGGGGCACGGCTCTGGGCGATACAAAGCTTGTAAAATCCAAAGCGTCAAAGCCACAATGCAGCAATGCCAAGATAAACTGAAGTTTGGTGTTGGTATCCACAAAATGGGACAACCCCTGCAAGGCATCGCGCGGGCATTCTGTGAAAAAAACCTCATTTTGGGCCATGAAGGGAATGCACTATGGCGACAAAGTAACCATAATTTAGGCAGAGATGTACCAGGGTGAAAAGTTAGCGTCATTTGCTAGGAATTAGACCCAGCTTTTGAACATGGTGGAGAACGAAACGATAATTATAAGCCACAGCACAAAACGCCTGAAAAAATCTTCGGAAACAATAGATAAAATTTTTTGGCCAAGGTAGGTACCTAGTATGCTCAAAATAAATAAAAAAGGTAATATATAAAGGTCATGAAGATGGACATATCCATTTCTCCAATAAACTATGCTTCTCATGATATCCACGCCAAGGTCAATTGCAGCAGAAGTGGAAATAAAAACTTCTTTACTCAATCGGTAAGTTGATAAGGTAAGGCCTCTTATTGCCGCACCCGTACCAATCAATCCTGCAAGAAAACCTGATAGACCTGCTTAAATCACGGCGTTTTTCGTATTAGGCCTGATATTTGGAATTTTATTTTTTAATAATAATATACTTAATAAAATTGAACTTATAGAAAGCACGCTCAACAGAAATTTACCTGCAAATAATTGACTCAAATAGGAGCCCAGAGTCACGAAAATAACAGAGGGAATACCTATTCGGAGGATTAAATTTTTATCAAAACCTTTTCTAAAAAAAGAAATCTTGGTAATATTACTGGCAACGTGAAAAACAGCTGTGACTCCCAATGCGGAATGAAAATCTAGAAAAAAGCTGGCTAAAGGTACGAAGAGCATAGAAGATCCAATACCACCCACGGTTCCTAAGATCTCAGCTAAAAAAGAAAGAAATAGAAAAAGGATGAAATAATCAATTTTCATCATAAATACTACAATTAAAAAATAATTAAATCCAAATGATTTTGAAATCCAAAACTGTTCTTATAAAAGGAAAAACATCTAAATTTTCTTTAAGATTTCTGTAATTCGGCTAGTGTTTTTTTAACAAATGTTTCGTTAACATATATATATATTTATTTCCAGGTCTGGAGATAGATATTTTTTCTTAGTGGCATAATAACTTATGAGATTATGGTTGGTCTTGGTCTAGTTCTTCTTTGAATTGCACAGCCTTGCGCTGAGTACCGGGGGTCAGGGTGAAGGGGGGCTGTCCTTCTTTTCCTTCTATCTGGCGCTTTTTGGGATCCATTTCCATAATTTTTTTGTTAAAATCTTCCGAGCTGGAAACCATGGCCATGACGTTGTTCCGGTATGCAAAAAAGTAATATGTACCTTCTTCAGGTTCTATGTATAAATGGAATCCATCACCGCTTCGCCTTCTGAAGAATTCCATTTTCACCTGGACATTCCGCAGAACAGGCTTGCCTCCCAAGGCGAGAAGACTAGCAGTTCCGCTGTGCACCAGGGACTTACGTTTTTTGTCCCACGTGAGCCTCAAGCCACTTAAAACGATGGTTTTTTCCAGTTCATCAGGCAGCTTGCGCACCGTACCTTCCTGGATGTCTTCCTTAAACTTGGCCATCCGCCGGTTATCGGTCACCAATCCGGAGATGAATCGCTGCAATTCGGGGCTTTTTAGGTCAGCGGATGGCTTTTCGCCTTTCATAATTTTTTCCATCATGAGATTCACAAACTCATTATCCAGAGGAAATTGCAATAGGAGCAAAATATCAAGGGTAGTATTAGCATTTTTGGGATCGTAGCTGATGCGCCCGTACGCCCTGTCCTGCACCTGACCCATGCGGGTTCCCAGGTCCAGTACACCCTCTGCAGTGGCAGTACATTCGGCAGCATTAAATACCATCTGAGCGTCGGGAAGATCGGGGTTGGCAAATTTCTCTCGTGTTGTAATTTTATAATTATTCGTTTTGCTATCATACCGCAGCAAGCCACTCACACGGATCAATTCCTGATCGGTAGCCGTTTTTTTGAATGAAAACATGACAGGGTAGATGCCGCTGCTGTCTGCTGCGTAGGCAAATCCATTGAACAAAGGCCGCCCCATCTCGTCTCTGGGATCGGCGGGTACCGGAATGTATATGTCTTTGGGATTAATTCGTGCCTGAAATTTCATCCATTGTTTTCCTACTTCCACGCATCCATGATTCAAGCGGCTCGCGCCCTCAAATAGGATTTCGTCTTCCTGACTATTCAGCAACAGGTTTCCCTTAAAGCTGAGACGGGGATTGAAAGTGAAATTGTCTTCTTCATTCACACGTCCGTACGCCAGCATATGTTTGTTAGTGTCGATGTCTATTTTGGTAATATTTACGATGTTTTGCTTTCCTGCTTCGTCCACATATGTATATTTTCCTGTACCACTTATTTTGTACTTTCCTTCTACTTTTAAATCTGCATCGTGGATCACAAATCTGGTGTTTTGGGCCGGCATCTCTATGCGCGCATTTTTTAAAGGGTCCATGGCCGCATCACGGCGGATGACCACCTTTCCTTTATCTGGATAAATGCGGCTATCGGCAACATCTATATATTTTACCTCTTCGCCATATATTGTATTATTTGATTGGGTAAAACGCGCTTTAGGAGAAACAAAACTTAATGAATCCTGCCCTGGCTTGGTTGACACGAAGAGGGCACCTTTCAGATCAATATTTTCTACTTTACGCGTGTGCAGATCTACTTCGTTTTTGTCCATGTACCAAATCATTTCTTCCATATAAGCAATATATTTATTAATAGGGAAATTAATGTATGATTCAGAAGAATTACTAATAAAATGTCCTTCTCTTTCTGTAAAGGACACATCGGCTTTTACATTTTCCGTGGTGAACGACATGGTGGACAGGTCACCCGAGGTTTTATCTAGGTTTTTCAAAGCAAAGCTTGTGGTGTCAGCCTTGGTGACATCAGCCCGGAAAACAAACTGATTAGATCTCATCTCAGCAGAACCCATATCCAGCCGGCCCGTTCCAGTCAAGCCACGGCTTGTCAGGTTAATGGTGCCGTGCATTTCTGATTCTCCTTTAAACATTTTCATGGGTTTATCGGTCATGCTAACCAGAAATTTATCTTTAATAGGTTCCCAGTGAATGTACACGTCCTCAGCTTGCACATCAGCGTATTCCACCCGTCCGGTGGTGCGTTCAATATGGAACTTCTGGGCCAGCGTATTCATGCTGTCTGGATACCATTTGAAATCGGTGGAATGGGCCGTTGAAGCCAAATATTTTAGGATTCCCTTGCCGCGGAGGCCTTTGTGGCTCAGGCTGATATCGCCGTCATACTGGCCGGCAGCGTCATACACAGGCATTCCTTCGGGAGGGGTTTTCCGCAGAAAACCCAGGGAATAATCGGGCATAATCACAATTTTTTCCCTAAAGTCCGGAAAGATGCCTGCTGAAACCATGGTACCATCCAGGGCCAACTTTTCGGTGTCAAAAACATCCAGCGAGTCAATCACAAATGGATCCAATTGAAAGTAAAAGGTTTGTCGTGGGTAAACGCCATTTTCTATGGATTTTCGGTCGTAGAAACAATAAGAAGGTTTTTTGCTTGTATAGATGGGATACTCGGCCAATCCTTTCAAGCCGGACTTGTTATCAGGCCTGTCAATTTGCAGCTCGGCATTCACCTTTTCAATCACCGTGAGCACATTGCGCAAAGGTTTCTGACCGTGTTCGTCGGGCTCTCGGGAGGGCACCCGGATGCGGACTGAATCCACGTTGTCCAGCATTATTTTGAATTTTTCATTCAGAAAATCAAACTTTTTCCCATATGAAATCAGCCGTCCGGATTCCACTCTACCATCAAAATGAAAGTCCATGTCTTTTCTCAGGGACAATTCTCCCATCTTGGGATAGACAAAGACGCTCTGGGAGTCGCTTAGATAAATTTTCCTGACTCCGTACAAACGCATATCATAATCCAGCAAACTCAGGCGGGCATTTTCGTCGCTGGTGATGGAGTTAAATTCTATGATGTCATAATCAGATTGACGAGCCTTTGCATTAGTATAGTGGAAAAACCTATCTGTAATTTCACAAAAGTCCTTGTCCACATTATAATTGGCTAATCCCGCCACCGACAGCCGCATCAGAAACTGTCGGACCGTACTGGGATCGTCCTTGAAGTGGCGGGCCATTTCCGCTCCTGTGAAGGTGCGGGTTTTATGTTTATCACAATATTGTTTTATCAGGTAAAGTGGCGAGATTTCGCCTATCCCGTCCAGACGGTCGTACTGTAATTCCCGGAAGTAAAAATTAGAACGGAGGCTGGCCTTAGACTCCGCTGAACCCTTGATGGAAGAAAGTACCATAAAAGGCTCGTCCAGCTTCCAGTGTAGCGCCTGCACATCCATGTCCACGTCATGCCAGGAGTTGCGATACCAGCTTTGGACCATACCTTGGCCTTCTCGAAGCAACGACAACTCCCTTTTATCTGTGAGCAGCTTGAATACAAGCCCCGGGTGATAGATGCTGTCGGTTTTACCGTTTGATTCCAAGTAAATTGTAATGGACGCACGGTCTGAGGAAATCTGATTTTTCCGGAAAGTGAAGTTTTGAGAGGCGGCTACCAGGAACAATTGGTTTTTTCTGTAAAACATCAAGCGCGAAGGATTTTCCGGGTCACCCGTTCCAGCCAGGCGATTACCATGCCATGAAAACCCTCCCTCATAGTCCACACCCGGTGTGACATTCTTTAGTTTCACCCGTTTTTCGTAAGAAGTGAATTTGGGGTATAGGGCGTTTTCAGGCGTTACCCCTGCCAGCACCTTCTCCTCCAGGTGTCCGAAAACGGGTTTGGTAAAGTATTCCGTGTGGGTAAACAACACGGAATCGGCTTCCCAGGTAGGCGCCTTTAGGTCAATGCGATAGCGGCCCAGCCGGGCATTCACCTTGTCGCGGGGCAATCCCGCCCTGTCCCAATACACTTGACCCCCTTTACCCAACCAGAAGCCTCCGATAACGTCATAAACCCCTTGGGTCTTGTAAATAACACCACTATCGCCCCGCGAACGCACTACCAGATCCAAAGCATTAAAGCGTAGAACAGGATCCCTGCCTTCCTGCCAATCATACACCCAGGTGCCACCTCCTCCCGCAAACCATTCAACGGACGAAGTCTTGTAAAAGACGTTGCGCGTAAACAACTGGAGCGAGTTTTCAAGGAAATCGGTAAAGCCACCCACCGTCAGCCTTTTGTTTTTTAGTATGTAGCGAATACTTTGATCCCACTTTTCAAATTCTCCATCGGGTACTTGGTGTTGTTTACGGGCTAAATGACATTCTATGTACAGGGCCAGATGCGGAAAGGGGCGCATGCGGTTTCGGAGGAGTTCGTTCAGGCCGGCGCTCATTTTGTCCAAATCGCTATCATTGAGAATGCCAGCTTTTAAAGCTTTTTCCAAACGTTCGGTAAGGATTTTCCCATTATCCCTGTCCACAGGAATGAAAACCTGCCGGGCCTCTACAAGAAATTTTTCAGGACTTGAGGAAAAAGAAATAGCCTGACCCCTCAGTATGCCTTCCGTACCGACAGCCAACCAACATGCCCAAACAAAAAGCCACCCATTGCGAAACATACTGAAATGGATGAAGATTCGCACAAAATAATAGATTCTGTTGGATTACATCGCACCAAGATTAAATAGCGAGTTTCAGTATTCCTTTTAGGGATATATTTTATTAAGGATTTATTACGGGAATCAGGGTTCCTTGCCAAAAATAACAATTTTTTAAGAAATAATGGCATGCTTATGGATTCATTTTCAGGGCCAAATAAAATTTTTTATGCGACCGACTGTAGGGACATTGTTTGTGGGGCTTTTGCTCCCGTTGTGGGGTTTGAGAGCCCAAAGTGCTCTGGAGCGCAAGGTACATTTTGGCAAGGCAACCTGGTATGGCCAGGCCCTGCAGGGCCACTACACCGCCAGCGGGGAGCGTTTTGATTGCAATGCCCTCACCGCTGCCCATAAGTGGTTGCCATTGGGTACTTTTGTGAAAGTGACCAATGAACGCAATAAAAAATCCGTAATACTGAAAATTAATGACCGGGTTCCGGCTTCATCCAGTCCTGTGATTGACGTGACGCGAAGGGCTGCTGAAATCCTCGGTTTCCGCAAGGCTGGTGTAGCGCTGGTAAAGATTGAAGTGCTGCCCCCAGTATATCCGCTTTTGCTCAGTCTGGGAAGGTTTTAGATATCAAGCCAGCCCCATGCTCTATCTTTGACAATGTGATTTTAAGGCGGAGGGCCTATTTTTCTGATTTGTGGCAATTGCTCAGGCGGGTCACGTTCCAGAGGTTGTGGAACGCCGTAAAAGTGGTTCTTAGCTACTTTGTGGCTTCCCTTACGCGCCGGCCCATTCACTGGGGACGACCCATAGCAGTGGCCGTGGAGCCCACTACTGCTTGCAATCTTCGTTGCCCCCAGTGTCCCAGCGGTCTACGTTCCTTTACCCGACCTACGGGCAAGTTAGACCGTCCCTTTTTTGAGAGTTTGATTGATCAGATACATCGTCAG
Source organism: Flavobacteriales bacterium (assembly GCA_025055635.1). GTDB lineage: Bacteria > Bacteroidota > Bacteroidia > CAIKAF01 > CAIKAF01 > JANWWQ01. Next base: position 7,240 of record JANWWQ010000020.1, on the reverse strand, counting down.
GTCCTGTGGCTCACATTTTACTTTCAGGGAGAGCCTTACCTCCATCCTGATTTCCACGACATGGTGGCTTATGCCTCACGGAAAAGGCTTTACACAGCCACCAGCACCAATGGGCATTTCCTGGATGACAATAGAGCCCGCGCCACAGTGGAAAGTGGGCTTTGCCGCCTCATTATTTCTGTGGACGGCACTACTCAGGAAGTGTACGAACAATACCGCGTGGGCGGTCGCCTGGAAAAGGTCCTTGCGGGTGCTAGTTGCCTGGCTGAATGGAAACGTCGGCTCCGATCTAATACTCCGTTTATCATCTGGCAATTCCTGGTTTTAAAACCAAACGAGTACCAAATTCCGGAAGCTTTGAGACTGGCGCGCCGTATGGGGGCCGATGAGATTCGTTTCAAAACCGCACAAATCTACGACTATCAGAACGGGCATCACCTGATTCCTGTTGACCCCCGCTACGCCCGTTATGCAGCAGGTCCAGACGGTCATTTCTATATCAAAGCCCAGTTAAAGAACCACTGCTGGCGCATGTGGCATTCGTGCGTTATTACCTGGGACGGCCGTGTGGTGCCCTGCTGTTTTGACAAGGACGCCAACCATATTCTGGGCCACCTAAAAGACCAAGACATGAAGACCATCTGGCAGGGCAAGGCCTACAGGGACTTTCGCAGACGCCTCCTCCTGCAAAGGAAAGATATAGATATCTGTTCTAATTGTACCGAAGGTCTTAAAGTGTATACAGAATGATTGAGCCTGTTTTTTTGGAAAGATTGAACCAATATAATTTAATATTGGTTTCACTTTACATTATATAAATTTCTCTGGTAAAAATATTAATAGGTTAAATACTTATTGGACTTAAAATAATTTCCTAAAATTTAAACTAAAAAATTAATTAAGCTGATTTGTCGTAAGGCATTTAATCTCCACAAAAAGGTTTATCTTTTGTTTCTATTTTTTTAAATTTGTGGAAAACTTAAATTATGAAACGGCTTTTTTCCCTCACCTTGGGCCAACTGGTTAGTACAGTAATCTATGCCCAAAACTTCACTGTGGTGGGAACCGGAACGCAATTCAATACCCCTTATAGCTACCCCGCTCCTTTTGGCAACTATTATTGGGGGGCTCGTCAACAATTTTTTTACCCCGCATCCGAATTACTGGCGGCGGGCCTTGTGCCTGGGGCATCCATTTCCTCTGCAGGTTTTAATATCATTAGCGGCAATGGGGCCCAGGTGCATTACAATTTTCAGATAACTGCCTATTGGACCACAAGCCCATTAGATCCGAATTACTTTTTTTCGGGTCCTCCTGCGGGGCAGACCACTCCAGTGAATTTTCCTCCAGGGAGTGCATGGCCTACAGGATGGCAACATTTCTCCTTCAACACTCCCTTTACATGGAATGGCACCGATCATCTAGTGATTGAAACCTGTTTCCAAAATAGCAGCTTCCTAGAAAACGCTAGCACTGAGTTAACTTCCCTCCCTCCAGGGACAGGTCCTTACAGCCTGATTTATCAGGCTGACATGGTAGGCACCTGTACTAATTCATCGGTAAACATCGCAGATTACGCCTTGCGTCCGAATCTGCGATTAGAATGGATAGCCCCTCCCTGTAATGGGCAACCCTCCCCCGGAAATACCTTGGCTTCTGCTACTCTGATTTGCCCATCCGATGTGGTAACCCTAAGTGTTGAAAACGTTCCTATGGGCACGGGCGTAACCTATCAATGGGAAATGAGTACTGACGGGGGAAATACTTGGATTAATGTGGGCACCAGCACTCCAGTTATCACCTATCAGCCCACTGTAAATGCCTCCTTCCGCTGTGTGGTCACCTGCATAGCCAGCGGCTTAAGTGGGACAACCGCACCCGTAGATATAACTCTCGTAACGGATCCCTGTCAGTGCGGGCCTTACCCACCATCTTATCCGGTATTCAATACGGGCTCAGACATCGTGAACGTCACATTAAATTCCTTTTCCCAAAATTCCGTTTGCATGACAGGGGGGGCGCCTGGTTCGGGATCTGTGGCCGGCGTCTATAGCAACTACACCAACATATCTTCAGGTCCCTCCGCCATGCAAGGAGAATTTGTCAACTTTTCTGTTACGGTTGACGTGTGTGACTGGGCCTCCTATTCCCACCTAAACATTTATGCTGATTGGAATCAAGACGGTGATTTTTATGACAGCGGAGAGTTGTTATATGCTACCACTAGCCCCCTGACTCTACCTGGTACATTCTCGGGGACTTTTATGGTGCCCCCCGGCGCCTCACCCGGCGCCTGCCGCCTGCGCGTTGTGGCCAGCGTAGTGTGGTCGCCGTTTGACCCAAACACTATTGGACCCGACCTGATGTATGATTATGGAGAGACCGAAGATTATTGTTTTCTGGTTATTATCCCGCCTCCTTGCTCAGGAACACCTTCCCCAGGTCAAGTCCACGCCCAACCCTCTGCGCCTTGTGTGGGACAAACGATAAGTTTATCACTACCCAGCCTCTCACCAGCCAGCGGCTACACCTTCCAATGGGAGCAAAGTACCGATGGCGGTCTCACGTGGACGCCTTTTGGCCCCTCAGAGCCCATGGTGACCACTACGATTTTAGCCAATACCCAATACCGCTGCCAGGTGACTTGTGCCAATAGCGGTCTTTCCGCCCTTTCAGGCGTAGAATCTGTGACAGTCAATCCTAATTTATGTCAATGCCTCACTTACGGTCTTTCCATGGCTCAAATCAATTGGGGATCGGATATTGTTCAATTTAGCTTAGGCACTCTGAACCAGTCAGGTACCTGTTCGGATCTTGCCCCTGGCCCTGGTTCCCAGCCTGGGAGCTATGGTAACTACACGGCCAGTGGAGTACCCCCTGTGGTTTATATCGGATTCCCAACCCCATTTACAGTAGGCCTTGATGGGTGTGGAGGCTCCGGGTTGGCACACTTTAAAATGTACGCCGATTGGAACCAGGATGGAGACTTTGACGACCTGGGGGAGGAAGTATATGCCACAACGAGCCCGTTGACCTTGAGTACCTCCCTGACTCAACAGATTATACCTCCTTTGGGGGCACTTCCGGGGATAACCCGATTGCGACTCATTGTTCAGGAAGCCTGGAGTATCCTGGATCCCAACGCAATCAATGCCACGGGTTTATATTGGTATGGGGAAACGGAGGATTATTGTGTAGAGGTTCAAATGCCACAAGGCTGTACAGGCCTTCCATTACCTGGAACCACGCAAGCCTCTGCCAGTTCTGTGTGTCCCAATTCCCTGGTTTACTTATCCTTGCCTGATTTAACACCGGCCACAGGCCTCAGCTTTCAATGGCAGGTGAGTACGAACGGAGGTGCCAGTTGGAGCAATTTTGGCTTCAACTCCCCTATGGCCGAGGCCATTGTAACCCAGAATAGTCAGTTTCGTTGTATGGTCACCTGTACCAATAGCGGGCAATCAGGTCCCAGCACGCCGGTTTCGGTAACTGTGACCGGAGATTTCTGTATATGTACCCCCTATGCTCCGTCCGGTGCCCTATATCAGTGGGACGGCCTGATTACGCAAGTGACCATTGGGACAATGAGTACTTCCAGCCCCTGCGGTACTTTGGCACCTGGCCCTGGCTCCGCCCTCAATACGTATTCCAACTATACTACTTCTGTGACAGGCCCTTCGGTTATGGCCGGTCAGTCGGTAAACTTTTCTATAGAAGTAGGTACCTGCGGTGGGGTGTATAACAATCATTTGAAAATCTTCTGCGATTGGAATCAGGACGGTGATTTTCAGGAACCCGATGAGATGGTTTACGTGACCCCCCAACCTGTTAACCCCGTTAATACAATCACGGGTTCATTCACTGTGCCGTTAACGGCAGTCCCTGGAACCACCAGACTGCGTATTGTGCTTATGGAAACTTCTGATGCTTCCTTCGTTCAACCTGAAGGTTCTTATGCATATGGGGAAACGGAAGACTATTGCTTCACTGTAATTCCCCTCCCTCCCTGCTCCGGAACACCAAACCCGGGTAATACGGTGGCTTCGGTAGCTGAAGGCTGTCCGTTTCAGCCCTTTAACGTACAAATTTCTAACGACTTAAGTACCTTCAGTGGTATCACCTATCAATGGCAACGCAGCACGGATGGTGGAGCCACCTGGAGCAATTTCGGCCCCTCTGCGCCTCAGGTCATAGCTATTCAATCGGTACCCACCATGTACCGCTGCCAGGTGACCTGTACTCATAGCAACCAGATAGCCTTCAGCACTCCGCTTAGTGTTCCTCTGGGCACGCCTTGTACATGTCAGAACTACGGGGCTTCCGGCGCGAACAGCCCTGACAATACCTATATCTATCAAGTGAAATTGGGCGGCTTAATCAACAACAGTACCTGCTACACCCTTGCTCCTGGTCCGGGTTCTGCGGTGGCTCAATATTCCAACTACTGTGGTTACTGGGGACCCTTTGAGATTGAAAGCGGTAAGCCTGTGCCTTTCACAGTGGGTGTGGGCACCTGCAATCAGGGGATGCTGAGCATTTTTAAAATTTTCGTGGACTGGAACGGCGACGGAGATTTTGTGGACAACGGTGAAGAGGTTTACACTTCTCCAATTATCAATGGAGGTCAGGCCGTGAGTGGAATAATTTCTACCCCCAGTGTTAGCCCGCTGACCACCCGTCTACGGATAGTGTGTCAGGAAACAGTGTTACCCGAAACGGTCACTCCCACAGGCTCATACAATCATGGGGAGACCGAAGATTATTGTGTGAGGATTTTGCCCGCCGTAGGCATGCCGAAAGATCCTGAAAATGGGCCCGAAGGGTCAGAAAAGGTGGTGGTTTGGGATAATGAAATTTTCCTGCACTGGCTGAGTTCTCGCGAATGTGGCCAGATAGATTTCAAAGTGATTGATTTAAAAGGTAAAATAGTGCTGAACGGAAGGAAATCAATCACAGGCCCGGGCCTCTATTCCTTGGGCCGATTGCACACTGCAACGGGCGTATATGTGCTTGCGTGGAGCGGATGTGACCTTTATCAAAGCCAGCGTATAATTGTTTTTAATAATTAGGAAACCAGTCAAAAAAATAGTTATGCAAAAAATTAGAAAGTTTTTATTATTGGGATGGGGAGCGGTTTTTTCCATTCTATCACTCCCGACCCGCACCCAGACATTACCTCAGTTTGATTCCGTATGGATTGAGCCTCCAGCACCCGTTGCGGGCCAGGAAGTCTGGATGGTGTATTCAGCCACGTTTCCTTCGGCCAATTGTCATTTGGTACAAAATAGTATCCAGCAACAGTTTTATAACTTACAAATTTTCCTTTACCATTTTGAGGGAATGCTTACGGTGTTATGCCACACAATAGACAGCCTTTCTTTAGGAACATTTCCTCCCGGTACATACAGCCTCACAGCATACCTATTATATCATGGAAGCACGGATATTAAAGATTCAGTCACACTATCATTCACCGTGTTACCACAAATGGGTATGAATAACTCAATCTCTTATGGTGAGGACGGTTGTGTGTTGTTCCCCCTACCTGTTCGGGCGGGCGAAACGCTTGCTTGGCGCTGCGAGGAAGATCGTGATGTGGATTATTGGGAAATTAGGGACTATTCTGGGCGTGTTTTGAACAGAGCGGCGGCTATTTCTTCGGCAGGGACAATGCTTTTCCCCCTTCCTTCCTCCTGGTCTTCCGGAGTATATTATTTACAGGGTTGGACAAAATATGGTTTACCAATCGTAAGGAAGCGCCTGATAATTATCCAATAATATGTTCTATTGCTTCACAAAGGTTTTAGTTCGGCGGGTGCCCATACTCTCTAGGCTAATGGAATAAGTTCCGGTTGCAAGGGAGCTTACATCTACGTTTTGGGTAAATAGACCCATACAAAGGTTGAGGGTGTGTTGCGAAAGGATGCGGCCTTCTAAGTCCCTAATTGTGAGGGTGGCCTCCGACGGCTGGGGTAAATATCCTTCCACAGTGAGGTGGGAAATAGCCGGGTTGGGATAAGGCTCGTAAAGCTGGGGAGATTTTATAATGTCGCCGAAAGCCACCGTTTCCTCACCCACTGAATGTTCTTCCTCAATGACGATGTTCTCGTCGCCGGGCATATAAATAGCAGATCCAAAATAAATGAGCAACATCTCATCGGTGGTGCCTTCACCGGCATGAACTAAAGCGGGCGGATTATTTGGATTGTTGGGATTGTTAGAGGTATTATCATACACAGCCATGGCTAAAATTTTAGTTTGAGGCGGTACACGCATGAGTTTTTTATGCCAATAAAACCCCTGCCAGTGGAAATCCCAGTTGTTGATGCGAATTACGGGGATACTGTCCTGATCGGGGGTCACAGCCCAGCAAACTATACTTTTCCCTATAAGGTGCATGTGCGGGGCCACAAATAAGTTGGTCACCTCGTAGTTGGGCGTGGTGAACTGAGCATAGAAGGTTTTTATTTCATTTGGCTGAATGACCAGGGGGCCATTGGTCAGCGAAAAGACATGATTTATTACGGGATTGATATAAACCTCGCGCGTAGGACTGGTTGAGGAAAATTTTAACCGGATGTGGGTGGAATCTATTTCTCCGGAAACCCCGCCAGGATAGTGGATTTGAAGGATGATGTGGGTATTACCTGATATTTTTACCCCAAAGCCCTGCGGATACTTAAAAGCAGAAGAACCGGGGACCCAACCCCCAATGAGTTTAGAACTGGTGCTCCCTGTACCGCCAAAAGAAGTGTATCCAGGTTCCGGATCTTGGGCGTCCATCTGCAGGGGTTGGTTGCTGTCGTCAGCAAATACCAGTACGTGATGTACGATGGAAGGATTTCCGGGCACCACTTCAAGTTCCGATATATAAAGATTTCCTGGGCCTAGATTCAGGGGTATTACAAAACATCGATATAAATCATTAAGTGTGTTTACGGTATAATGCGGTATTTGAGCTATTGCGTCGGGATTCGGAATGGCGTATGATGTGGTATATGTGGGAGGGGGAGGAGCTAAAGCAGGATTACCCTGGGGTGCCCCTCCATCTACCCATTGCACAATAGTGTTTATTTGTTCCTGGGTGAGGCGCCGTTCATAGGCAAACGTAGAATATTCCGGATCGGGCGGCCAGGGCGGCATCTTCTTGGTTTGCACTGCGTCTTTAATGGCGTTTGCTATGAGGGCTGCATCGCTGTATTGTATCAAGGAGAAATGACCTATTCCCCCCGCGTGGTGG